>JAOZQN010000832.1 GCA_029932195.1 Bacteroidales bacterium
TGAAAGTAAATTATTTACTTGACTTTCAGTCAAGGCACACCAAAGCAAATGTTAAACTCTCTTTTTTTATTTTTTCAATCTGTTTAGTTGTTCTTGCAATTTTTTGATAATCTTATCTTTTTCTTGTAATTTTTTGCGTTCTTGTATTAACTCTTCATCTCTGCGTTCAATTGCTAAATCTTTGTTACGAATTTCATCTATTAAGTCATCTTCCAAATCCATTTTGCGACGGATTTCAGGTTCTGAATTGGCTTTTACAAGTCGTCTTATAATTTCTCTGTATTTTTCAGGAAAATCATCTTCGTTCAAATTAATTACTTGATTATCATTATCCTCCTTATCACTTTGGTCAAAAATAGCAAGTAGTTTTTCAATGTCATTTCTACGCTTTTCTTTTAAATATGGGATTTGAATAATAATACTATCGTGTGTTAAACTCTCTGTAAATTCGTTTGCTTCTTCAATTTTTTCATTTGTTGCAATATCAATAATTTCTTTGTTGATTTTTATTACTGGGGCTTCTTTTTTATATAACTTATAACCAAGAAAATAAATACTAATAATTGGCATTGCTTTTGTTTCGGGGTCTCCTTTTTTATTTGTGCCAATATATGTATTTTCTTTGCTCATATATTGCTCTCCGAGATACCTGCGAAAACGCAAAATATCAGCAGGAAGACGGATTTTTTGAAGTTCAATAATAGCAATTTGTTTTTTTTTATTATTGTCCATTATTTCTGCTGAAAAATCTAAACGATGATATTTTATTGATTTGTCTAAATCTGTTCGTTTTTCCGTATCTCTGAATTGTAAGGTAACTACTTCTTTGCCGATAATTGTTGAAAGCATAAGTTTTGCTATTTTATTATCAGACATTAAATATTTAAAAACTACGTCGTAAATTGGATTTGCTATTTTTGTCATAATTTTTTTTTTTTTTTTAGATGTTTAACTTATTTTACAAAGATACGAAAATTATTTAAAAACTATTAATTACACCATATTGACTTATAGTATTCAATAACATCCTCCTTTGTTTTACCTACATAACTATCTGTTAATCCTATATCTTGCCAATATTTTCTTTTAGGGTGAAAATAAACACGTCTTTTGTAAGTTTCATCATATTCGCTTGTCGGATTTACTCTGACATGATAAACTGTTACTTTGTATTCAGAAACCTCATAATCATCATCACTTGCAACAAGTTTTATATTACAATCATTGTTAGAGTTCGTAACATCATTTTGGTGAAATTCATAAAGTTCACCATTAATATATTTAGATGATTTAACAAAATTTCTATTTTTATATATCATAGCACTTTCGTCATGCTTTTCTCCATTTACAAAATGTCCGTGATATTCCCAGTAACTATTAATAGCACCAGATGATACGTATTCATAGATACCTTCCCCGTCCCTTTTATCATTTTTCCAATTTCCTCTATAAATATTACATTGTTTAGCTGTAAAATAAGTGTCTTCATATATAAATATTCCGTATCCATCTCGTTTTCCATCTTTAAATTCACCAATATATAAGCCACTTGGATTCTTCGATGCTCTATATGTTTCATTTTTATACGATTTTATTATATATTTAGGTGTTTTTGTTTTTGCTTTTTTTATTTCGGTATCACAAGTTTCTTTAAATATCTTTCTTATAGAAGTGAGCCTCTCATCTTCTCTTTTTTTTCTTTCCTCTTCCTTTTTCTTTCTTTTTTGTGAATCGTCATTACTCCTTTTTGTAATTTTTGAGTCAACTACTTTTTCTTGATATGGTAATTCTTCAATTGGCAAGAAGGTGAGATAATAAATTTCGTTTGTTTTTGAAGTTGGCATCATGGTATATATTTTATAGTTACTACCATACTCTCTCTTCCATTTTTCATAATCATAAATACTAATATGAGCATTACTGCTACCAGAATACATTACTCCAATCGAGTATGTTTTTATATAATAAACATTCTCACCATAGTGTCGTTTTGGTGCTCCATAATTACCTTTATTCGGCTCATTATTCCTAACATGTTCTGCTATTATTCCTTCAACTCCTAATTTTTTAATCTCTCGTCTACTTGGTTCACGTTTGTATTTTATATAACTAAAGTTTCGGAGTTGTAAACACTTGAATATCAATGGATAAGTAGAG
>JAOZQN010000239.1 GCA_029932195.1 Bacteroidales bacterium
ACAATTTAGCAATATAACAATTATAACTAAAGTCACCTTTAATTTACGCCATCAATAATTTAACATTTTCTATCCTCTATATTCTTCGTCTTGGGTAATTATTGCAAGAACCCATGAGAAGTTTCCTGTAGTAATTTTTGTTCCGCAGTATTCACACTTACCAGCTTGTCCCATTTTGTCGGCAGGTGCTCCACAGTTGGGGCAGGTGCTTAGGTCAAATGCTTCTTTTTCTACACCAGTTCGTCTGATAAATGTCCAATATTCACTAAATTGTCGTGGACGCTTGTTGTTTCCTGCTCTTAATTTACCGCTACGGTCTGTTACATAGTCAAGTGAACTGGCAAAAATACGAACAGTTATAGCTTCGTAAAATTTATCGGTCTCAACTCTTGCGACATCTATTTTACTAATTTTTATGTCTTCTAATTTATTAATAAGTCCATTTCTCTTATAAGCATCAATCCAGTAATTGTTTGACTCCCATAGTCTATCAGCAACAAGATGTCGGACCTTTCCCCAGTTTTGAATTGTCCAGGCACTGTATATTTCGTTAAAATATTTTATAACTGTGTTGTTTTGGAAAGTTCCAATATAGCTGTCCCAGTTTGTTTTGTGTGAGCTTGCAAATCCCTGTATTTCAGACGAAAGTCCTGCTTGATAAATTGTAGGATAATTTGTTCCAACTTCTTGTGAATAAGATAATAAAGAATTTGTGCTAAATGTTCGTTGCGAAATTATTTTTCTATCTTTTAAGAACCATTGTGTCGTTCCTTTTTCTATAACTGTCTCACAATGATTACATTTGCCTGCATCTGTAAAGTTTACTGGTGCTCCACAGTTAGGGCAAGCAAGTTTTTGCATTTTTTCTGGTTGTTGCGACAAAACTCCAGCTTTTCTGTTGAATAACCAACGCTCTGTTACAACATATCTTGTGTTTTTTCCATTTAAAGTGAGAGTGTAATTTGCATCTATATCTACCATAATAGCAGTTAGTTGCGAATACATATTTATACTACTGATATTCATTCCACCAATAACAATTTCGTTTATCTCTCTTTTTACGGCTCTACCTTTTACGTCCTTAATAATATGCTCGCTAAGGAATGGCGAGAGTGTAGATATTTTATTGTTACCCTGATAGTTATAATATTTTTGATATAACGAACTAACAAATTCCAAAAACAGAACTTTTGAAAAATTAGGGTCAGTAGTTTTCAGGCTTTTTATAAGTGCTTCTGAATTAGAAACCGTAGTTGCTCTGTTAGTATAAGTTGGTGCAGAACTTACAGTTGCATTTTTCTTGGCTTTCCTTTGATGAATAAAATATCCTATTGCAATTACGATTAACAAAGGAATAGATATTTGTGGAGGTAATTGAAGTATTAGCCAAATAACAAGTCCAGCAATGCCGTCTCCTCCGCCGCCTCCACCACCGCCAGAGAAACCACCACCACCTCCGCCTCCATAAGAATGCCCGCCTCCAGGACGTGCCATTGCTACATCGGCAAAAATTGTGCTTAAAAGAAAAAGCATTATTACTATTCCTGCAACTTTAAATAAGGTGTTGTAAAATTTTGTATTATTTTTCATTTTATATTTTTTAGATTCTCTGTTTTAAAATAACATTTTCATTTGTTCGTGTTTTAGTTGCCATTTGTTTTTTTCAAATTCTTCTGCAATTGACTGTAAAATTATTAAAATAGTTTGATTTTCGGGTGTAATTCCATTTCTTAATAGAGGCATAATATCAAGGATTATATCGTCTGTTGTAGGATTTTTGCCTTGAGTTTCTTGTCGTTTCATATATGAAAGTAAAAAGTATTTTATACGCATATCTAATGGAATTTTTGTTTTAAATCTTGTGTTTTTACGTATATGAAACTTCTCATTTTCTTGGTCATAATTATATTCGCTCATCAAAATTGGTGTAAGGTCTTTGTATTCTTTACTTAAAATATGTAAAAAACCAAACTCCATTCCTTTCATTATTAGCTCATCATTTATTTGTTCAAGTGTTGCACCTTCGTTTTGTGCTATTACGGCTTCAATTGTTTCAAGGACTAAATCATAAATATCATTTCCGAGATTTACCCGTTGGATTGCTTTTGGTGTTTTCTTTTTTACAAAGTTTATTATTAATTGCCCTGCAAGAACCGAAAATGGATTTTGTCGTTTTTTGAAACTTGTTTGTCCGTTTGCTTGTTTTATTGTTCCTGCGTATTCAAAACCAGCTTTTTCTGCTGTATCAACAATTGCGTGCCAATAATGTGGATTTTTATGTGCAAAAACAAACGACATCCATCGGTCAAATTTTAAAACTCTATACATTTCTGTGATTGACTGCGAAAGTAAATCAACATATTCATCTCGTGTTTTCTTTTGAGTTCCACCTTCTATGGCTTCTAAATTTCTATCATTTTCACTTACATCTAAATCAAGCCAGGCATTCCACATTGTAGATAAGTCGAGATATGGAATTTTTGCACCATAAGGCGGGTCGGTATAAATATAATCTATGCTTTCGTTTTTTATCCACGATAAATTGGTTGCAGTATCTTTTTTTACCGTTAAGTTTTTGATTGTATTTTTATTTATTAGCGGTGCTATATCTTTTTTTGCATTCAATAATTTTTTATATTTTGTATTAAATGTAGTCCAAATCTCTAAATCTGCAGGTTTTGGTGCAATTCTGTATCTATAATATCTAAAAGGAGAACTGTCTCCACCTCCTCCACTTTTTGTGTAATGAAAGGTTTGATTTATTTTATTAACACTGCTTGAGAACGAAAGTAAAAGAGAATCTCTACAAGCCTTGTTTTTAATGTTTTTTATTAAATGCTTTAAATAAGCAAGTTGTGCAAGTTGTTTGTCAGAAAATAATTCACTAACAGTTTTTACGTCAGAGCCTTTTGGCAAAATATTTCCATTTGGATGCGGATATTCTTTTAAAGCCTTTTTTATTTCTCTTTTTGTATTGGGTAACGATTTGTTAAATTTTCTTTCTAATTTGTCAAATTCTTTGGCAAGCAAATTAAAATCTACTGGAACGGTTAAATTATTTACAATAAAAACAGAAAGCGGATTTAAGTCTATATGAATAGCTTTTCTATTTGTCATCATAGCTTCAATAGCTGTGATTCCTGTTCCACCAAAAGGGTCGAGAATTGTGTCGCCTGCCTGACTATAATTTTTTATATATTCTTGCACCACATTCCACGCTTGTCTGGTAAAATATCCGTGAACGCCAAAATGTCGTTTTGCCGCTTGTTTTCGGACTTTTATTTCGGGTAATGATTTACAGTCTAGGTAATTAAATTTTTTATTTTCAAAAGTTTCTTGTTGCGAATTATTTTTATTAATAATTTCCTGCGAAACAAAAACATCTGGACTTAATAACCGTTCTATCTCTTTCCAGTGTTGGTCTATTTCAGAAAGTTGAAAGAATAAAAGAGGTTCTTTTTCATCTTTTTTAAATGCAGCAAATTCTTTTCCATTGCAAAGAGCAAAAATATCTGCATGAATATCTGGGTGAATTGCATAAGAGTAAACTTGTTCAATATGGTCGCCTGATAAAATATTTTCGTTTGGTGCTTTCGCATCAAGAACCCATGAATATTTTCCATTTATTTCAAAAAGATAATCAGGAACTATATTTATTTGTCGTTTTTTAGAACCTATTTTTACAAATGGGTGCGAAAGTGTTTTGCTATAAATAATTCTGTTATGTCCAAAAGCTTTGTATCCTAAATTTTTTAATATTGGATTTATAAGTTCTTCTCTTACTGCATCTTCTTTAAATTCTGATGAGTTTAGAAGTTGAAAATCAAAATCTTTATATAAGTGAATTGTTGACATTTATTTTATTAAATTTATAAGTGTTCTATTTTTTACCTCAAATATTTTATAGTTCCACTTCCAAGTCGTCTGGGAGTTCGTTTATGTCGTTTTCTATTGGTGGAATATATTGATTAAAAGTGTCTTTCAGGCTTTCTAAATGGTCTAAAAGTGCCATTGCTGGATTTGGTTTTGTGTAAACCTCATCAAAACCTTTGTTTATCATTTTCCAGTCCTCTTCGGGAATAGCAGTTTCTGCTCCTCTATCTGGCAGCACGCAAACTGTTTGTTCAAAGTCTGATACGTAAATTAAAATCCCTATTTTTTGGTCTGTAAATCTTATTCCTCCTTTCTGAAAAATTGCACGTCCTGTTATTTCTACCGTTTTTTTTACTCTCTCCTTTTTTATAAGCATTCTTTTTAATGGAGGCAGATAAGATGCAATTGTATAGCTAATAAAAAAAGATGCAACTGTTGCAAAATAAACCAAACCTGTGGTAAAATCTATTGGCAAAAACATTAAAAGTGTGAAAATTAGAGCCATAATGGCAAAAGCAAAAAATAGTGCAACATCTTTGTAATTGCCCGAACGTTCTTTTGCGATTACAACAATTTCTACCAATGAGTTGTCTTCAAGCAGTTCTATTGTTTTGTAAAGCCTGGTTCGGTATTCTTCGTTAAAATATTTCATAAAAAAAGTTTTGATTTTTAGTGGTTAATTATAATGCGACATTCTTTTGAGTTAATTTTACTGTTTGATAAAAATTTTTCAACAAATATGGTAATAATTCGTTTAGTTTTATGTTTTTTTGAGTTATCCAGTTTTGAATTTCATTGTCTATTGGAAATTCAGCTTTATAGATCCATTTTATTTTTCCTGTTTTTATGTCTTCCTCTGTTATTTCTGGAATATCGCTACAATCAATATTATCATCGTCGTAATCAATATATTTATCAGGAATTTCAAATCCATTTTCTCCTAAAAGCATAGCATCTTTCCAAAGAATTTTTTCGTTATCAAATTCAATGTTAATATTTTCTGTTTTTTCTTTTTTATTAATAAGCTCAATAACAGATTTCCAATTTTCATTTTTTATTGTCTTCATTTTTGTCGAGAGTTATAGTTTGTTCTTTCTTTTTTATTTGAACGTCTTGCCGAAATTAATCTTGTAATTGTCTTTCTTGTCGTGTAAATAACTGTTAATATAACATTTTTAACTTTACCGATAGTTATATAACGTTTTTCCCCATAATTTTTTCGTGCGTCTTCTGATTCTATACGATTAGAATCATCAAAAACTTCTTTAATTTTATTAAAATCAATTCCATGTTTATTCTGATTTGATTTATTTTTATTATCATCCCATTCAAATTTCATTTTATGTTTTTTTAGGAATTGAGCTATTTTTTTCAAAAGTTAAATTTACAATTTTTTATGAAAATAAAAAAATAATTTTTATAAAAATAAAAAAAACAGGAAATAATTGGTTGATATATAGAGTTTTAATATAAAATAAAAAGTCGGAATGCGATTTTATATCGCATTCCGACTTAATTTTGTTAGAGACTATATTCTTTTGGGCATTCCTAAAAACTCAAAAATCAAGGCTTTCAAAATTATTAAAGTTTGAGTTTACTCCTGTAAATGAGTATTTTAATATTTCAAAAGTAACGAAGAAATTGATACTCGTGAAAAACGCCGTCTTTTCGTATAAAAATACTTTAGATAATTAAATCTTAATATAGTAGCTAAATCCATACAAAAATTTTCACACAATCATATTTCTTTAAACAACAGACTTACAGTTGCTTAATTACATCATTCAATAATTGTATCATTCCTTACCCTATTCAATAGGTAAAACAAAAAACTGAACTTTCTCGGCTATTTCTTTATTTGTTTTATCATAACCATTATAGTTTACTATTGCTATATGAGTTGCTTTATCAAAAAATTCGTTATCATCTTTATTTTTTTCGTAAACCACTTTACGAGGATATAAAAAATAGGTAGTAAATGTTTTGTTTTTAAGATGTTTTATAAATAATTTATTTTTAACCGTATTTATTACCGAATCGGAAGGCATCAAAATTATAGCATCTTCGGGGGTGTTTTCTCTAAGTATTGACATATAGTCAGCAAAATAACCTAATTTTAGTTGAGCTCTTTTATTATAATCTGTATTTTTATAATCGCTCATTACCTCCAAGTTCGATTTTATTAAATCATTCCATGTCCATTTATAACCAGGGTCTAAGAAATAAATAATAAATATTATTGCCAAAATAGCAATAAGTGCTACAAAATTATTAATAATTTTTATATCTATCTTGTTTCCAGTGTTTTCCTCAACGGGCGGAGTGGTTTTTTTATTTATTTTATATGATACTTTCTTTGATGCCTTTTTATATTTCATAATTTAATTTGAGTTAGAAATTGATTTAAAATAAAATGTTATTGCCTTTCCATCAGCACGACTACCTTCATAAACCAATTCTGTGGTTGACAAATGTGTTATATCCAATATATCAATTTTTCCTTCTACTGTATGTGAAAGAACTTTCCCATCATCACTCAAACCCCATTCGCCACTTAATTTATTACCACCAATTTCAGCATTTAAACTATAGTCTTTGTTGTAAGTAAATTTAGCTGTTTTTACTAACTCTTTTTGTTCTGTTGTTATTGTATCATCAACCTCAAAATTAGTCATTTGCCAACTTCTAATTAGTTTTTCTTCTTCTCCATCACCGCAAGCAACCAACAAAGCAAATACTAATAATGTTAAAAATAATATTTTTATTTTTTTCATAAAACATAAATTTAAAAACTGTTTTACAAAATTAATAAACATAATTTAATATACAAATATAACTTATATTATTATGTTGTAAATCTATGTTTTTTAACAAAAAAATCTATATCTAATTGAAATTCAAACATAAAGCATATCTAAATTATTAATTCTTAATTACCGTTTATGGCGTTATGAATTGTTAAAAATTCAGTAAATAATAAATTTTGTTTTTAAAATAATATTAAAACATTAACTTTGCAATATGAAAAAAATACAAATAATTCTAATTGTTTTTTTACTCTTTTTTACAGCTTGCTTAAAAAGTAGAGAGCTATTGGAAGATGAAGAAAATCAAATTGAAAACTATATTTCGGAGCTTGGTTTGCCGTTTGAAAAAAGCGACAACGGAATTTATTATCATGTATCAACTCTTGGTGGCGAAAATGATTTTCAAACCAATGATAGTGTTTCTATTGAATGTACTGGATTTAATCTGGACGCAACAAACACAAGTAATATATATGGTTATGAAATATTTGCAGAAAATGAAACTTATAAATTTGCTACTGGCGACAAAAATATTATGGAAGGCTGGAACGATGCTCTTTCTATTTTTAATGAGGGTGGAGTTGGTATATTAATTTTTCCGTACAATAAAGCTTATGGTAAAAAACAAATTGGAACTATTCCTCCATATTCTACTCTGGTATTTTATTTTAGAATAAATTCGGACAACGAATTAGTGCAGAATACAAGTCTTTTTCATCAATATATTTTAAGCTTAGATAGTGTTACAAACCAGACAGATAATTCTGTTTTTTATACCTCATATTTTGAAGGAATTGGCAATTCTGTTTCAGAGAATCAAGATATTGAAATAAGATATTTGTCTAATTTAATTGACCAAACAGTAGTTGATACAAGCCAAAATTTAAGTTTTACTGTTGGCTCTAATTTGGTTTTGCAGGGCTTGAGCGAAGGAATTTTATTAATGAAAGAAGGCAGTATGGGGCAAATTCATATTCCTCCAAGCATGGCTTATGGCGACAATCCGCCTTCAAATATTCCATCTAATTCTACTTTGATTTATGAGCTACGTGTACTTTCTGATGATGCTGACATTATGGAGGATAGTGAAATGAAAAAATATTTTTATTACAATCCTTCAGATGTAGATTCTATTACAACTAATGGCATATATTATTTTGAAACAAATGCGGGCAATGGCGAACAATTAGAAATTGGTATGGATATTAAAATTATTTGTACCGAACAAATACTAAACAACGACCAATTTTATGGAATTTGCGACACTTGTGAACTAACTCTTGGTTCAGATAGCTTTGTGCCAGGATTTGTAGAAGGATTACAATTAATGAACAAAGGAGGAAAAGCTAATTTTATAATTCCTTATAATAATGGATATGGGAATACTCAAAATGGAGATATTCCTGCATTTTCCACACTTTTTTATACAGTTGAAATTATTGAATAAAATTTTAAAAAAACAAAAAACATGCGTCTTCATACAGAACAATTAGTGAAAAAGTACGGCAAACGAACAGTTGTAAAAGGAGTTAGTATTGAATTAGAACAAGGAGAAATAGTTGGTTTGCTGGGACCAAACGGTGCTGGTAAAACTACAAATTTTTATATGATTGTAGGTTTAATAAAACCTTATTCTGGTGATATTTTTCTTGACGAAGAAAATATTACAAAACTGGCAATGTATAAAAGGGCTCAAAAAGGAATTGGATATCTACCGCAAGAAGCTTCTGTTTTTAGAAAATTAAGTATAGAAAACAATATTAAGGCGGTTCTGGAAATGACAAAATTTAGCAAAAAAGACCAAAACGATATTTTGGAAAATCTTTTAGATGAGTTTGGTTTACAGCATATAAGAAAAAGTCTTGGAGTTCAATTATCTGGTGGCGAACGCCGAAGAACCGAAATAGCAAGAGCATTGGCAATAAAACCAAAATTTATTTTATTAGACGAGCCTTTTGCAGGTGTTGACCCTATTGCTGTTGAGGATATTCAAGAAATTGTAGCTAAATTGAGAAAGAAAAATATTGGCATTCTAATTACCGACCACAATGTTCACGAGACTCTCAACATTACCGACAGAGCCTACCTACTTTACGATGGCTCAATTCTAAAAAGCGGAACAGCCGAAATACTTGCAGCCGATCCAGAAGTGAGACGTAAATATTTGGGAATGAATTTTAAGTTAGACCGTTAGTTTGGTGTTGAGTAGGTGATCATAAATAAACAACACTTTTTAAGAGGTTATTTTTGTATTCGGCAAGGCATAAAATATTTGTATAAGGCGGCGTTTTTCACGAGTATCAATTTCTTCGTTACTTTTGAAATATTAAAATGCTCATTTACAAAGGTAAACTTTAATTCTAATATTTCAAAAAAGCCTTGAACTTGACACTCGTGAAAAACGCCTAATCTTTTACAACGAGGCATAATTTCTTCGTTACTTTTGAAATATTAAAATGCTCATTTACAAAGGTAAACTTTAATTCTAATATTTCAAAAAAGCCTTGAACTTGACACTCGTGAAAAACGCCAAAACATTACTCTATGTACTTAAGTCTTAATACAGTAGATTGTTTATTTATATAAAATTCAGATAGTTAATTATTACAAGAAAAGTTTTCCCGACTTTTCAATATACAACTTTTTTGGTGTCCCAAAAAAAATA
>JAOZQN010000833.1 GCA_029932195.1 Bacteroidales bacterium
CCACACTTATAATGAGCTTTAAATAAATAATTTACAAACTCCGAAACTTCAGTTAGTTATTTAATTTTTATTCCAAAACTTTTTCAAAAGAAAAAATATTTTTCATTTATTGCAATAAACCTAATTTGCTTAGTATTAATAATTATAATCAATACCAAATTTTTAAGCCTAAATGCTGATTTAATTCCTGAAACAGTAAGAAAAATTGTTGGCAGAAGAAACAGTTTGTTTAATTTTAGATTTATTAGTCTGTTTTCCGTCTTTTTTTCAACAAGCTTTTCGTTAAGGTTATTTGAAAATTGGAAAAAGAGAGAAAAACAATTAAAAGAATCGGAAAGAGAACAATTAAAATCAGAACTTTCATTTTTAAAAGTTCAAATTAACCCACATTTTTTGTTTAATACACTCAACAGTATTTATTCATTGTCGGTCATAAAATCTGATAAAACACCCGATGTTGTATTGAAACTCGCTGATTTAATGAGATATATGATATATACAAGTTCTCAGAAATATGTAGATTTGGAGGCTGAAATAGAATATATTAAAAGCTATGTTGATTTGCAAAAATTACGATTATTTGACACAGTAAAAATACTGTTTGATATTAAAAATAGTGATGATGCTCATAAAATTGAGCCGATGTTGCTTATTCCTTTTGTAGAAAATGCTTTTAAATACGGAATTAGTTACACCGAAAATTGCGAAATAAAAATCTCAATACAAATTAAAAATAACAAACTTAGCTTGATAACAGAAAATACTGTTTTTAACAAAAAAGCAGAAATAGAGAATGAATCTGGTATCGGATTGACGAATGTAAAAAGAAGATTAAAACTTTTATATCCTGATAAACACATACTTAAAATATCAGAGAAAGATAATCAATATAAAATAAATTTAATAATTAATCTTTCAAAAAAATGAACTGTATAATTGTTGATGACGAACCCTTAGCTCAAAATTTGCTTGAAGATTTTGTAAATAAAATTCCTTTTTTAAATCTTAAAGCAAAGTGCAAAAGTGCTTTTGAGGCTGTTGAAGCACTGCAAGAAAATAAAATTGATTTGATTTTTTTGGATATTCACATGCCTGATATTTCAGGAATTGAGTTTATTAAAAATACTGAAAATCTTCCTCTAATTATTTTTACAACTGCCTACTCTCACTATGCTATTGAAGGTTTTGAACATAATGCTGTCGATTATTTATTAAAACCGATTTCGTTTGCACGTTTTACAAAATCAGTTAACCGAGCTTATGAAATATATAAATTGAAAAACAAAATAGTTTCAGTTGGCAGCGACAATAATTTTCTATTTGTAAGAGCTGATTATAAGTTAGTCAAAATTAATTTTGATGATATTCTTTATGTCGAGAGTTTAAAAGATTATGTGAAATTTATAACCACCGAAAAAAACATTTTAACACTTAGCAGAATAAAAATAATGGAAGAGAAACTACCTTCCGATAAGTTTATAAGAATTCATCGTTCGTATATTATTTCAATTGATAAAATCGACAGCGTAAACAAAAGTATTGTTCAAATCGGCAAGAAAAATATACCTGTCAGCGATTCTTACAGAGATAATCTTATGAAATTTATTGATTTGAAATAAACATTTTTGCCATTTTTCATGATTGTCAAGCTCAAGGCTTTTTTGAAATTTCAGAATTGAAGTTTATCTCTGTAAATGAGTATTTTGAAATTTCAAAAGTAACGATGCCGATAGGCACTTGGCACTCGTAAAAAATACCATATCGTTCTTAAATACTCCCTTTCCATCTATACTTTTCGTAAAACCGTCTATTTCGTTTTTTTTATTGATTTTAAAGTATCTTTTTTGTGAAAAATTCACTTTAAATATATATTAGAATATGAAAAAAAATAATGCAAAATTTCTCTTAACTTTTTCGACATTTCTTCTGTTATCTGTTTTTTCAAAAGCTCAGAATATATCAATACACGGAAAAATAACAGATAATAAAACAGGAGAACCTATTACTGGGGCAACAGTCGGAAATGGAAGATTGGGAATAGGAACAGTAACTTCACCTCTGGGATATTACAGTTTAAATGTCCCTTCTGATACTCTAATACCAATTATATTTTAAAATTACTGAAATAATATGTATTTTTGCAATATGGG
>JAOZQN010000240.1 GCA_029932195.1 Bacteroidales bacterium
CCCGTATTTACAAAACATATTTCTTCAATTTTTTTAGAATTATTTGTCATTTTTTCAAAAACAGAGTTTAAAAATACTGCTTTTTGCGAAGTTCTAATATAATTATTTTTTCCTTCAAAAATATTCTTTTTATAGAAAAATTCTACTTCATTATTTTGATTTTCAAATATTTGTGAAAAACTTATATTTTTATCCGTAATAACATTAATAATTTCCGTTTGCTTATTCTCTTGTTCGTTTGTTTTTCTGAAAAAAGTTATCATATTGTGTTGTCCCAGAGCATCTTTAAACAATTTTATTTCGTTAAAATTAACTATTTGATAAATAAAAGTTTCGCTTTTTAGCTCGTCTCTTAATTTTATTGCACTGTCGGCGGAGAGATAATAATTTGTAGTTATAAAACTTGCTAATCCATTATTTTTCAGCAATTTAATAGCACGAAAAAAGAAGAAATATATTAAATCGGCATTTTTTGTATATCGGTTTTTATATTCTTTTTGTAAAGGTCTAAAAATATCTTTATTGCCTTTTTCTCCTACATAAGGCGGATTTCCTACCACAATATCAAAACCACCATTGTCCATAATTTCTTTAAATTCGGTTTCCCAATGAAATGCTTTTTCTGATATTTTTTTATCGGATATTAAAGAATTACCACATTTTATGTTTTCGTCCAAAGTTGCCAAAACATCGTTTTTATTTGCCGATTTTATCCACAAGGCGAGTTTTGTAATTTCTACACTTTCAAAATTCAAATCTACTCCAAAAATATTGTTGTTTACGATATGTTTCTTTATTTTAGAAATAGTTTTTTGTCTGTTTGTAGTTCCATTAAAAAGTCCGTCACCGTTTTTTTCTATTTTATTTATTTCTAATTTTTTATAAGTATCAAATAAAGTTTGCCATTCTTGCAATAAAAAATTATATGCTTGTGAGAGAAAAGCTCCACTACCGCAAGCGGGATCAAGGATTTTTATATTTTTAAGAATTTCTTTATATTCGTTCCAAAGTTTTATTTCTTGTTTTGTATTTGTTTTATTATCAGGCAGTTCTAATAATTTTGTAATTCCTATTTCATCTTTTTTCTCTTGCAGGAGTTTTCCTACGGTTTGTTTAACAATATAATTTGTAATCTCTTCGGGAGTGTAAAAAATACCGTCTTTTTTGCGTTTTCCGTCTTTGTATTTCGGAATTTTTAGTTCAATTTCGGTGTCCGTTTCGGTATATTCATATTGTTGGTTTTCAATAATATCTATTTTCAGCTGCTCTAAATCGGTGATGGATTGCTCAAAAATATGTCCGAGGATATTTACATCTAAATCACTTTTGAAGTCATAGTTATTTATAAGAAGTAGCCGTCTTAGAAAAACATCTTTTATAACAAGATTATTTATTTTTTCGTTGTTTTTAAAAAGTCCTCCATTAAACTTGTGCATACGTGAAGGAAATCCTTCATCTACTGCGATAAAGAATTTTTTGAGTTGTCGCCAAAGTTCTTGTTTGTCCTTCTCCCAACTTTTGTTAGAAATGTCGGTTATTTCGGAAATGACATTATAAGCTATTAATTCATAGTCTTTTATAACGCTAATAAAAATTACTCTGTCAATAATTGTTTGTGCATATTCCAGTAATTCTAAGGGAGGGATTTCGGAATTGTGTGCCTTTAAATGATAATAAAATAGTTCTCGTAAGTATTGATACTTTTCATAAAATTCGTTCTCAATATTTTTTTCACGCTCCAGTCTATCTGATAATAAAATATCAATAATAGAATTATTATTTTCCAAAAAAAGTTGTCCAAAAGCGAGCAGATAATAAAAACGTAGAAATTCAAAATCGTTGTGAAGCGACATTATGTCAAAACTTTCGTATTTTGTCATGTCGTTTGCAGGGTATAATCTTATTTCTCTAAAATCGCTAATAATTACCCATTTACAACTCGCTCCTGTTTTTGCTGCATACATAAACCCCTGTTCTACTGGCGACAACGATTTTATTCTTGCTTGTTGGAGGTCAAGCGGAGTTCGTGCATTTTTTACTTCAATAACTACTCGCACATCTTTTGCTTGTTCTTTTTTATCTTTAAATTTAAAATATCCGAGTGCAGCATCGGCTTTTGTGCCGTCTAATTCTGTTTTGTTTTCTAATCTTAAATTCCAACTTTCTGGATTATCATATTTATAATCAAGAACTTCGCCAAAAAATTTGTTTAAAAAAAGTGAACCAATTTCTTCTTCTTTTGCCATCACATATTTTCCGCTTGCCAAGTTATCTTGCCAATTTTCAATAATTTCTAGTTTCGCTTTTTTATTCTCAATTCCATTTGGGAAAGCATTTTTTATTTTGGCTTTTATCTCTTTTTCAGAAAATATTGTGTTGTGTTCTCGCATCTTATTGAATTGCTTTATTGTTAAAATGTTTTATTGTTTGGCAAAGATAAAATAAAAAATTAGTTTTGTGGTTCATTAGTTAATAATATTAACTTTGCAATAATTCTATCCAATCTAACATCAACTAAGCATAATTAACATGAAAAAAATTATTTCGCTATTATTTTTTATTTTAATAATAAAAATAACCTTTGCCAATCAGATTTTAATACCTATGGACGAAACGCAGTCGGAGCATTTAAAAGCTTATGGCATAACATTTTGGGTTTTGCAAAATGGACTTGAAGCAAGTTGGTTGCTCAATTACAGAGGGGGGAGTTTTATTATGGAATATAGCCGAGATATTGAGAAGAGATGTATTGTGCGAGGCGTAAGCTACGAAGTAATTGCCGACGCAAAAGCAAATGCTATTTTTAATCAAATAGCTCAGGCTGATGTGAATATGGATAGAGTGCGTCTGGAAAAAGCTCCAAAAGTAGCAGTTTATGCTCCAAAAACATACCAGCCTTGGGATGATGCCGTAATGATGGTGCTTACTTATGCCGAAATCCCTTATGACGTAATTTATGATGAGGAGATTGTGAACGGTGATTTATCAAAATATGACTGGTTACATCTTCATCATGAGGATTTTACGGGACAATATGGGAAATTTTGGGGTTCGTATAAAAATGCTACTTGGTATAAAAATCAAGTTGCGGAGCTGGAAAAATCAGCGGCAAAATTGGGCTTTGCAAAAGTATCATTGCTAAAATTGCATATTGCCAAAACAATAAAACAATATGTTTTTTCTGGCGGATTTTTATTTGCCATGTGCTCTGCAACAGACAGTTATGATATTGCACTTGCTGCAGAAGGTGTAGATATTTGCGGTCCAATGTTTGACCACGATGCTGCCGACCCCGACGCTCAAAGCAAATTGGATTATAGTAAAACGCTTGCTTTTAAGAACTTTACTTTGGTGAAAAATCCGGCTGAATACGAATTTTCTAATATTGACACAGGAAATAGAAGACGTATAAAAGAGGAAAAAGATTTTTTTACTTTGTTCGATTTTTCTGCAAAATGGGATCCTGTGCCAACTATGCTTTGCCAGAATCATACAAATATTGTGGAGGGCTTTATGGGACAAACAACTTCTTATAGAAAAGAATTTATTAAGTCTAACGTCTTAATACTAGGTGAATTAAAATCTATGAATGAAACAAGATATATTCATGGAGAGTTTGGAAACGGAACTTGGACTTTCTACGGCGGACACGACCCTGCTGATTACAAGCACTACGTAGGCGACCCAAAAACCGAACTAAAATTACACCCAAATTCTCCTGGATACAGACTAATCTTGAACAATGTCCTATTTCCTGCCGCCAAAAAGAAAAAGATGAAGACCCAGTAAGGGTAAGGAGTTAAAAGTTTAAAGTTATCAAGTTTAAAGTTGTCAAGTTATCAAGTTTAAAGTTCGTTCTATTTTTCAAGTAAAAAAAATCATATAATCATATTAAATTATTACACAGCAGTTTAGGTGTGGAGGTAATACTTAAAAATTTTCAAAAAGTGGAACGAACTTTTAACTTTATACTTTTAACTCCTTACAATAAGGGAGTGTTAAAATTTTAATTTTTAATGAATATTGCTTGATAATTAGTGTGCATCCACAAAGTCCGTAGGACGATCTATTGATAACCCACGATGATAATCGTGGGCTACAAATAAGTTAGTTCCAAAAATATTGTAGGTTTAATTTGTAAAATAGCCGACTTTGTGGACACACTAATTAGTTATTCTACAATTCCTAACTTATTACCTTATCGGTAATATTAAGAAAAGCTTCTGGATTGTGGATTGAAATCTCATCTAATTGATCTTCACTAAAAATGCTCTTGAAATTGTTAAAATATTCTATCATTTCTTTAGAAACAGAGATGCTATCAGTTTGTTTTTCGTTCATTTCCAAAAACATTATATTCAAGTAGAAATCAGAGCCATACATGAATTTTAACTGCACATCTTTTGGGGCAATATCGTAGTAATGTTCTTTTATTACTCTCAGTCTTTTTTTACTTGTTATTGACGATAAATCTGTGTGAAGATTAGGATAAAGTAGTTTTCCTTTTTTTCTTGCTGTCATCAAATCATAAATATCTTTCCGCCAAGTGTCTGAATCTCCTCCAAAATGAGCAAGGTCTATTTTTAAATCAGGATATTTTTCCAACACTATTTTCCATAAATACGGGTGATTAAGTCTTGCCGCTCTTTCTTCTACCGAAGGAGTGAATCCACTTTTGATAATATTAGTGTCAAAAGTAATTTTCCCATTTTTATACACTGGTTTTGTATTTTCGGTTATTCTGTTTTTGGGCATAATATATCCTTTTACTTCTAATTCCTGCACGAGATTAGAAAAGCCAGCAGAAGAATTGTGTGCTATTATTGGTATATTATTGTCAATACAATATTGATAGATGCTAATATTTCCATCTGGAGCAATTTTAGTTTTGCCTTCGCCAAAAAGGGTGGGGTCGGAAGGAGAATATCCCAAAGGTGCATATAGTTTTAATCCTGAAAAGGTTTTTCCTACGCCTACTTTTTCTTTTATGAGTTTAAAAATACCGTCTCTTCGTGGATCAACAGCTAAAAATGGATAAATTCTATCGCTATACTCTTCTTCCAATTTTTCCAATTCTTTAAGTTGCAAATCAAATCCTCTTTTGGTAAAGCTTATCAAAGATTCAAATGATACGTCTAAATGATTCTGAATTAAACTATGTAGTTCTAAATGAGGACTTTTTGCTTTAAACTCTGTTGTATCTATTTCTTTTATTACTTTTTTTATGTTTTTAAATTCCTTCTCTATTCTTTTTAACGTTTTTTCTTTAGATTGTTTGTAATCTTCTTGAAAACAGAATTTAAAGTCCACCATTAAAGGTATATACTTCTCTACTCTGCTCTCTTCTGGATAACTTTTTTTCAAAGCATCAAATACCTCTTCTCCATCTTTAAAATTTTTGAAAATTTTCAAAAAAGTTGATATTTTTCCTTTCCCAGACTGTAGTCTTATTCCTGCTTTATAGTCAGAAATAGCTTCTAATGCTTTAAATATCAGTCGTGCAGTAACAATATTTCTTGAAAATAGATGGCAGTGTGCATCATAACGTTTTTTTTGGTTGCTCATAGTTTTTTTTGTTAATTGGTTAATGTTTTCTACAAAATTGGTTTTAGAATTTGTATATTTTTCACGGTCAAATTTATATTTTTTTGCAAGACTTATCTTAAGTTTTTCGTATTTTTTTGCCTTTTTTGGATTTTTTATCAAAAAATCTCTGAAATACAACTCATTATGATTGCCCTCATATCTTGTATGTATATGAAAAGTTTTCCCTTTAATTCCATTAATTGAATATCCTTTTGCAAACATCATGTGTAGTGGTGGCTTGTTTTTTCTTGGAATGCATTGATAGTCAGCCTGTTTTAAAAGGTGTATTAATTTTTGTTTTTCTGCTGATTTATCTATTTCCAATAAAATATCTATTGTTGGTTTGCTCAAAATATTAGGAATTGCTGTGCTACCAATATGCTCTATTCTAATGATTTCAATCTCTTTTAGAATGCTAAATATCAGTTTTTTTTCTTTTTCAAAAATATTTTTCCAGTTAGTTTTTGGTTTAGATAAAATTATGGGAAACAATTTTCCTAATTCTTTAGAACTCAGATTATTTAGTTCTTTATTTTGCATTTTAATTATTATTTTAATGAAGTTCTTTTTTATTAATAACACCACCTTTGGCATCGTTAATTGGATACTCTATGATAAAAGCATCGGGGTCTATATTATCTACAACTGTGTGTAATTTGTTTAATTCCAGACGTGTAACAACAGTGTGAATAATATCAATATCTTCTCCTGCCTTGTATCTTTTGCTAAAACCACGTTTACCATTATAGATAGTTACACCGTAGCCTAATTGTTCTGTTAATGTAGAACGTATTTCTTCACTTTTTTCCGAAATTATTGTTAGTCCGATATATTCTTCAATTCCATGAATTATATAATCGGCAGATTTTGAAGCTGTTACGTAGGCGAGAATAGAATATAGAGCAATTTCTATATTTATTAAAAGTGCAACAATTACAAATAGTATAATATTAAATATCAGAATAATAACTCCAATTGTTGTTCTAATTTTTTTACTTAAAAATATTGCAAGAACTTCTGTTCCGTCTATAACTGTTCCGCCTCTAACCGAAAATCCAATGCCTGCTCCGAGAAAAAGACCGCCGAAAAAAGCTATCAATAATTTATCGTCAGTTAGAGCTGGAATGTGGATATAGTGGACTACTATTGCCAAAGCAATTATTGTGAAAAAAGATTTTATGGCAAATCGTTTTGAAACTACTTTGTATCCCAAAAATACAAATGGCAAATTTATAAGAACTATTAATATTGAAATATCAAAACCAGTGAGATGATTTATTAAAAGAGAAATTCCTGTTGCTCCACCATCTAAAAAATGATTTGGTAGCAAAAATGCCTTCAAACCAATACTTGCTGAAATAATTCCTGCTACGGCAAGAGTTAAATCCGTAATAATATGTTTTATCTTCTGTTTTCTTTTATTTTGCATTTTCTTTTTTATTACTTTATATAATTATCAATTGAGTGTGTAATATATCGGGGGGAGTTCAATCATAAATTCCGTAGAGACGTGATTTATTACGTCTTATTCTGCAAATCAACGTAATATATCTCTACACGAATACGTAATAAATCATGTCCCTAATATGTTCACACTCTTATCAATTTCCTGCAAAGCCTCCAAAGCACCTTTATCAATAGCAATATGTGGGGCTTTTATTTTAAAATCGTTTGGATTTATTCTTACAATTTTGGCATTATGATGGATACCCAACATTCTCGTTTTTTTTCTAATACTCTGAACATGAGGACCAGAGCCTATTTCAAAAACTAATAAATTTTTATTACTATTATTTTCTAAAAATACTTGAAATTCTTTTTCTTGCTCTTTAGACCTGTTTGCGATATAGGTAGCATCTCTAAACATGTAAACATTTGGTCTTGACATATTTCCACAACTTGGGCAAGTAGGAAATTTTTCGTTTTCAATATCGTTAATAATTGTTTTTAAATCAATATTATGCTCCCAAATATTTTTGTTGCAAGGAACGCTACATTGCAAATGAAAAAGTGAACCATGAAGTTCTCGTGTTTTTTTCGCATCAAAACCAGCTTTTTGAAACTGGTTATCAACATTTGATGTTAAGATAAAATAATCTAAATTGAATTTTTTAATCCATTTTTGTAATATCTCAAAACCGCTATGAGGCTGAGTGAATGTGTATTCAATAAGCCTGTTTGCAAGCATTTTCCAGCCAGATTTTGGGTTTTTTGCTAATTCTTTTGGATTAGAAATTTCAAAAATACTTTTATCCTCAGACGCTTCTAAATTGCCCCAACGTCCATCTTTTCCTCTAAAACTGGCGAGTCCGCTATCAACTCCCATTCCTGCCCCCGTTAAAATAACAATTGCATTTGCCGACAACAACCATTCTGATATTCTTTCAATATTATTCATTTTTACAGTTTAATTATTTTTTGATATACAGTTGATTTTGAATTAGATAAGTTTAAAATATACACTCCTTGTGGGATATTTTCTAAGTTCAAATTAAATAAAATATTTTGATGTGGCGAAGATATTTCTTTTTGTAAATATAGTTTTCCTTGTAAGTCGTATAGTTTGCATACGTAATCGCCTGGTTCTGTGTTAGATATTTTTAAATTGCAATTAGATTCTACTGGATTTGGATAGACTTGCATACTAAAATCATTTTGCATCTTTTCCACTTCAATATTATTGATAAAATCGCCTTTGTATGCGTATCCATAAATTGTTACTTTTTTACAGCAATTCTCATTTTGGAAAAACAAATTTTTCTTAGCATAAAAATTTAAACAACTATTTTATAGGTCTTTTGATGAAAATTAATAGAATTGGATAGTTTTTTATCTAAATTAGAATAAAAACATTACGAAAATGCAAATTATAAAGCTCTGATTATTAGTGTAAAATCTTTAAAATGAGAATTGCTGACTTTTTTATAGTCTTCTACAGAAAAATGAACCCAGCCATAAGTTACTTCGTCTTCCGTTGTTTTATTAAGAGAAGCAAAAGTAGAGTAAATGTATGGATTGCTGTTTGTGCCTTCCATCCAGTATGAAAACCTTTTATAATCAAAATATTCATAATTTGGACTTATAACATCTAAAAATTGTGGAGATAAATAAAACAGTGATTCATTATTTAAACTTAACATTTCGGTTATTCTATAATTAGTTTCACTTTCATAGATTGAATTTATAGAATAATCATTAATGTTATCTTCATTAATGTCAAATTCAAAGATTTCTGTGTTAAAATACGCAGGATATAAAATTGTATCTGGAACAATATCTATGTAAGTTAACCCCTCTGTTTGTCCCACATAAATAAAAGCTGGATTATGAAAACTAAAATAATTTGACCGTTCGGAAAATGAATTGAAATCGGAAAAATGACCGTCTGTAATAGATAATATATGAGCTTTATATGTTGAACTTTCTACCAATGTGTTTCCATTTATGTCCACAATATTATTTGGAAAATTTATATTATAATCGTTTCCCGTTGGAGTTATAGAATGAAAATTTGAAGTAATATTTTCGGCTTGTTCTTTGTCAAAATTATCATTGTAATTTGTTATAAATAATCGGTATTCGGAAATTGTGTTTTCGGTCTCTATTTTTGGAAAAGAAATTACAAAATCGGAGGCATTATTAAAATTAGATTCGTCTATTATTCTAACTGAAGTTTCGGAGTTTATAATTAATTGATTATTACGTATAAAATGTTTTTG
>JAOZQN010000834.1 GCA_029932195.1 Bacteroidales bacterium
CTGTAAATGAGTATTTTAATAATTTTGTATAACGCAGAGTTTTGGGTTTTTAGGAATGCCCTTTTATTAAATCTATACTTTTTAGTCTTTATACTTTTTAACTTTGAGTCCACTCCGAAAAGCATCTTTTTGCCAAACTCAGCGTTGGATACAAATTTTAAAATGCTCATTTACAACATGTTTGTAAAATCCGTATCCGCCTTGATTTTGGCAAAAATACACTTCTCGGAGTGGACTCGACTTTACAAATTTCACAAACTTTATATTTTTAAAACTAAACTCAAAAATGAAACAGAAACTTATTATTTTAGCATTGCTTTTATCTGTAAATTTTATTTTTGCAGCAGATTCTAACAGTTATTTAGAACGAAATAAAGCTACAAGTCCAAACGACTCTGTATCGGAAAATCTCTTTATTTACGACTCTCAAAAAATAGATTCATATTTTTCCGAATTAGACAATTTAGAAAGTTACATAGTTGAAAATAATGATTTTACATTATCAAACCTGCAAGCCCAAGAAAGTCAATTAATAGAAAATATTTCTGATAATTATTCTTTTAATCCAAATTCTGCAAATGGAAACACCCCTCCTTACGGGATACCTTCTTTTTTATGGGGCTGTGTTTTAGGCTGGATGGGAGTTGCTGCTGTTTATTTTTTATTAGAAGATGAACCGACTCAAAAAGAAGAAACTGTAAAAGCTGTATGGGGCTTGATTACAGCGGTAGTTGCTACATTGGTAGGATTTTTTATATATGTTGCATTTGTTCTATATTTTACTCTTTCTATTTAATATCTTATTATAATGAAACACTTTTTTATCTTAATTTTGTTATTAAGTTTTAATTTATTAATAACAGCACAACCGTTTTACCGAATTAGTGCCGATTTTAGCATAAAATCAACACAAGTAGATAGTTCTAAGCAACTTATAATGGGAACTGTTTTTTATGATATTAACGAAAAACAAATAATATACGACATAATATTTCCTGAAAAAGAAATTTGGGTAATTGAAGATACTCTCACATATAAGATTGTTGATGACACAATTAAAGAAATTTTAAAAAGCCCAAATATTAGAGAGACAACAATTTTTCACCTTGCTCTAAATGGACAAATGAGCGATTATGGTCTCAAAACATCAAGTTTTACTCTGGACAAGGTGGAAGGTTATGAATTACAGACTATTACAACATGGATTCCTCCCGAAGAATACAGAGAATATATTGGTAAAATACTTATCTCTAAAAAAGAAAATAAACTTGCTGGAATAATATTCTTCTCTGGAAAAGATGAAATTATGAGTAAACAATTTTTTAGTAAATATAAGAATTGTAATGGTTTACAATTTCCTTCCGAAATTCTTATTATCAAATATTTTGATGGTATAGAAATTTACGAAAAAACAACTTATAAAAATATAAAAGTAAATAATTATGAAAATAACGATAATTATCATTTTGAGCTTGATAAGTATTAATATAAGTTTATCACAAACCCAAGAAGAAATTTCGTCTTACGAAAATCTTTTCCAGCCAAAAGAAAAACACAAACACCACCTCTCGCAAAACAACAACAACGAAATAAAATTTATATTTTCCAGCCTTTATTTTATTTACAAAAAATACGTATCTTCGCAAGATTTAAGCACCTGTGTATTTTCGCCAAGTTGTTCCACTTATTCCATACAATCAATTAGAAATCATGGAGTTATAATTGGCACAATGGAAACCTTCGACCGTCTAACACGCTGCAATCCACTAAGCCCCGAAAACTACGAAATAGACAAATCTGGCAGATTGATAGACGAAGTGGACTAAATGGTAACTTTATAAATTCTTCTTAACTTGATAATAAGTAATTTGGAAAGGAAAAATATTTATTATCACTAACTATTTTATTATGAAAACTCAAAAATACTTAATAATACTATTTTTACTGATAAGTTTTGGTTGCCAACCTAAGCCAGATTTAGTTGAAGAATTTAAAACTCTTGAGGAGCTTAATCAGCAACTTCAATATTTAATGAGGAGTTACTACTCTAAATCACATTTTAGATATTTATCTTCTCAAGCTGAGGATTACAAACTGAAGTTTCGGAGTTGTAATTAGCTGGTTGTGAATATATTACAAAAACGGC
>JAOZQN010000241.1 GCA_029932195.1 Bacteroidales bacterium
AATAGCTAATAGTCAGCGATTTGTAATTTCAACAAAATACGTTATAATCAGTTAATTTTTAATAAACTTTCGTCTCATAAAGTTTATTGATTAATTTTCTCGTGCTAAAATAGTTTTACAGTTTCTGTAAAAAATTCATAACAATTTAACAATAAAGCAATCTATACTGAATAATGTTAAAAATCCTTACTTTTTGCATTTTATAATCAAGTAATATATAATCTACTGAAAAGTCGGGGAAACTTTTCTTGTAATTATTAATAGTCTTATTATCAGACAAAAATAGGATTAACCCTGTTTTACTTAATGTCTTATTAATCAATAAATTAATATCTGTCTAAAAAGTTTTCCCGACTTTTCAGATAATCTAATAAACGAATAACCTAATAAACAAATAAACTTTTTTGAGTATAACAATTTATTTTCAAATGAAATTAAAAATAACTATCATATTACTTTTTATAAGTATAACAGCTTTTTCGCAAAATCGCTTGTGGACTGTTGGCACAGCACGCACAATTCCCAAAGGAGATGTTCATTTAAGCATGTTTTATTTTAGCAAATATGGAGTTACACGATATTTTGAAATCCAAGCCAAGCCACTGTGGTGGATAAAATATCCAAACATAAACGGAAAAATAACTTGGTATCATCACAGAGGACAAACACACAAAAACTTCCTAAAAAGTAGAGATTTTCTAATTGGTAGCATACACGGTTTTAATTATCCAACTATGGCACTAAGAACCGCACAGCGAAGAGGTTTTGTTGGAGGAATAATTCCACCAGAAGCAATGATACCATCAATTTTTGCTTTCCGAAACGAACTTTTACTTACCGCAGTAATAAAAAAACGAACAACCTGCTCTAACAGTAATTTTTTGGTAACAGCAAAACTTGGACATAAATTCGCCCTAAAAACAGGAGAGACTACCCTACCCTACTTAGATAATGCTCTCTACAACAGAGAATCTGCAATTTACAGAGATAAAATGCTCTACTATTTTGGATTAGACCTCGACGCAAAACTAAGCTACGGATTAAATTACACACTAGATTTTGATTTTTATTCGGTAGGCATAAACACAGACCATTGGAGCATAGAACACAAAGGACTCGTATATTGGCGAATGGGGCATAAAGAGCGGGTTAGAATTGTAGTTGGCTATAAACTAGCCTATTCCAACTATACAAATATAAAAGGTTCAATGTCTCCTTTTGTAGATTTCACTTTTATGTTTCACCCAAGAAACAATAGCCACTCGCAACTATTTGGAAGAGGTGTAGATAATAATGGAGACATTAGAGATATGTTTTTCAAGAAAGAAAAAAAGAAGAAAAAAGATAAAAAAGAAAAAGAATAAATTGATTTTTTAGTTTTTAGTCTTTAGTTTTTAATAAAAAAAGCTAAGCACTATTAAACTAAAGATTAAAAACTAAAGACTAAAAACTGAAATAATGTTAATTTTCATAAAAAAGTTCTGGCTGTCAATAATTTGGACAATCATTATTATTGTATTTTGCTCACTACCAAGTAGCAACTTACCAAGAACCAGCATAATTAATATTCCTCATTTTGATAAAATACTTCATTTTGGAATATATTTTATCCTCTCATTAATAATACTTTACGAACTAAAAATAAAGACCAGCAAAAATAAAATGGTATTTATTATTACTGGTCTTTTTTCGTTCACATTAGGTTTGCTCATAGAAATAGAGCAACAATACCTAATAAGTTCCCGAACTGGTGATTTATACGATTTAATAGCAGATATACTCGGAACTGTTATTGGTATAATTTTTTTTCAGGTGTTAATAACTGTTTCAAGAAAATATATAGTAAAATAATTAATAATGAACAATTAATAATGAATAATTGGTTTGCACCTCATAATCAAAATATTATATTTTCTTTATTATTAATAAAATTTTGTTATAAGTAAATAGACAGCTACAAAGAATACTTTTTTATTTTCTAAATATATTTATTATCTGGCGAAAGCGAATTAAAAACTAAACACTTACTTAGTTGAACAAATAAAAACAACACTTCAATATTTTAGATTACTCTGTGTTTCAAGCGTCTGCAAAATTATTCATTGTTCATTATTAATTATTCATTATATCAACAGGCTATAATAAATCTACAACATCTTTATACTCTTCCGAAAAATCTGCAATAGTTTGTTTTTCAAATTCTTTATAAAATTGATCCATCAAAGGATCTATTTTGTTGCCAAATGGGCATTCGTCTTTAAAACTTGGCTTTTTTTCGCATAATTTCAAACCAATAACACATTCGTGAAAAACATCAAGACCATCAAATATTTTTATAATATCAAGTAAAGAAATATCTTCTGCTTTTTTATTTAGAGCAAACCCTCCATTAGGTCCTTTTGTAGATGTAAGCAACTTATTTTTTGCAAGTGTTTGCATTATTTTACCTAAAAAAGGTGAAGGCATATCCAATTCTTCTGCTATTTTTTTTATTCCAATTCTTTTTCCTTCCTGATTATTTAAGCCTACATAAATAGTAGCCCTAATAGCATATTTACAAGTATTTGATAACATTTTCGTTTATTTTTTCTAAGTAAAGATTAAATAATAACTTCGTTTTTTTGACGCAGTTATTTTTTAAACTTTAACTAAATTAAAATTATTAGTTTTAAAATTGTTACAAAGTTAAAAAAGTTTTTAATAAATAATTAATAATTAACAAGTTTTAATAATAAAAATCTTTTTATCTTTATTTTGGGCGTTTTTCACGAGTGCCAACTTCTTCGTTACTTTTTATATTTTAAAATGCTAATTTACAACTGTAAACTTCAATTCTAAAATATAAAAAAAGCCTTGAATTTGACACCCGTGAAAAAAGCCTTATTTTATCTTATTTATCCAAATATCTAATTTCTGCATCCCGTCCCCTACCCTGCTACCTGCAATAATAAATTCATTTTTTTGCAAATAAATAAGTGAACGAACTCGTCCTCCTTCAGAAGAGTTTACTATTTTTTTCCACATTAAATCTCCTTTCTTATCTACCTTATGGATATAAAACTCTCTATCATTATTTCCTAAATGACTGGATACAAAAGCATAACCTCCATCACTACACAATACTAAATTAGAACTTGAATAAAAGCTATCAAAAGTATTATTCCAAAGAACATTACCTATTGTATCTATTTTAAAAATAACAGTTGTATTTTTACCAGATTTTTTTGGGTCAGTGCTTGTTCCAAGAACCACAAAATTGTTATCCGAACTTTGCAAAATACTTGAAGCAATATTATATTTGTCATTATTAAAAGTATTGTCCCACTGAATGTTACCTATATCATCAGTTTTTATTATCCAAAAATCATAATTTCTTAAACTATCAATAGTCTTATAACCAGCAATTGCAAAACCCTTATCTTTTGTTTGAATGATAGAAAAAGCTTCGTCTTCACCAAAATTTCCAAAAGTTTTTTGCCACTCTTTTTCTCCTTTTGCATTTATTTTAAGAAGCAGAATATCAGTTTTTCCTGCTCCGTAAGAAGTTGTAGTGCCAACAATTGCATATCCATTATCACTTGTTTGAACTGCCGAATAAGCAATATCACTTTGTTCGCCTCCATAATTTTTTTGCCATTCCACGTCTCCATTTTCTTTTAATTTAGTTAGCCAAAAGTCTGTTTCACCATTTGTATTGGCAGAAGTTGTGCCTACAACCAAGTAGTTTTTATCATTAGTTTGCAAAACCAGATTTGCTTTATCGTCTTTTTCACTACCTAATGTTTTTTCCCACAAAATATATCCATTGCGATCTATTTTTATTATCCACGCATCAAACATGCCTTCACCTTTGGAGTTGGTATTTGCTGCAAGAACAAAATCGCCATTAGATGCACTTTTTATGCTTGCAACATTTTCAAAACCAGTGCCTCCATAAACACGAGACCAATCTTTTTCAGGAACACTATTTTGACTATTTGCGAAAAATGAACCTAATAAAAGAACGATTAAAAACACAATTTTATTATTCATAATATTTTGATTTTTAAATAATTAACAGTAGAGTAGGGGAGTTGAATTTTTTTTTCATAAATAAATTGATTATCTCCAATATACTCTACTATCTAAGTAATTTTATATGTTGCAAAATAAAACTTTTCATAAAATAATAAGTAACAATAATATTTTTTTCTATAAAAACACACCTAAAATTTGTTTGTTCCATTTTTTTTTTTATGACTTTGTGCTTTCAAATATTTTGTAAGAATATTTGTATTATATTATTAATCAATAAATTAACTTTTTAAATTTAAAAAAAAATGAAAAACTTAAAATTATCTTTGTTTTTAGTAGTAATGATTTTTACTTTTGTTGGTGGAATATTTCTAACAAGCTGTGAGACAAATAAATCAATGGAAGAAGAAGATATTGTAGAAAAAAATTACTCAACCGAAATTAATAAAAAAAATGAAATTGCTTTTTACAAAACCTTAAAAATAGATACAACTTCTATAAAAGATGAAGTTTATCTGTCTCTGGATTATTTTCAAAATATTTCATGCAACAACACTAATGAAGTTGCAGAGTCTATGAAATCTTATTTTGAACACAAAGGAGTTAAAAACTATTCGTATTGTAATTTATCTGAAACAAATAAATTTTTATCTACTTTAACTGCCAATGAACAACTTGATTATCTTAAAAAAAATAATTATATATCAGACGAAATAAATAATCTACTAAAACAGTATTTTTCGGAAATAGAAATATCAGATGATGCGAACTTAACAAAAATAATTGATAAGTATATCATTTTGATAAATAATAATAAAAAAATATCAAGTTATGAGAAGAATAAATTATTACTTGGTTTTTATGTGTCAAAAAACACATTGGAATATTTTGAAACAAATATGCCTAAAGGATTGACTGATTGTAAAAATTGTATTTGGTCTAACAGAAAAAGCATACTCTCAGGTAGTGGTATTATGTCTGTTATTGGCACTATAGCTTGTGTTAGAATATTTTGGAACAAGCCTATTTTTATTCCTGTTTGCATAATTGCAAATGCTTCTGTTTGGGTCTATTTTGCAATATGTCGTTTTTGTGGAACAGATTGCTTTTTTTGTTAATGAATAAAAACGTCTCTCTGATAAGTCAAAAAAAATTAGATTTACACTTTTGGCTTATGGGCACTCCTAAAAACTCAAAAATTAAGGCTTTCAAAATTCTTAAAGTTTGAGTTTACTCCTGTAAATGAGTATTTTAATAATTTTGTATAACGCAGAGTTTTGTTTTTTTAGGAATGCCCTTATCAAAGTGAACTTTAATTATATAATTCTATAAAATGAAACTAATTATTACAATATACTTATTATTGATAGCAACAAGTATAAATGCACAGTTATTTATAGGTTATAATTTTAATTTTTTTGAAAAACAAGAACATCTAAATAATCAAACTGTTACAAATTATTCGGGTTTTGAAAGTATTTGTGGTTATAAATTTAACTCTCCATATTCTATAAAATTATCTTATTACATGTGGGATTTTGAAAAAAATACAGGTAATATTATCCCAAGAATACCTGCTAAAACAACAAAAATAGAATATAATACAATTCCTCTTTTAGTATCAAGAAGATTTTATTTATACAAACAAGCTCCTGTATATCTTAATTTAGGATTAAAATACAGTGCTACTTTTGGAAAAGATAATATTGATACCAAATATCTTTCTCATGGTCCTGGATTTGATATTTCTATTTCTGGTGAATTTAATATCCACATGGTTTCTGTAGGAACTCACGAAACATTTGAATTATTAGGATACCGAGCAACAAATAGACACAGACGGTCTATTTATATTGCGTGGCAAGTTATACTTACAAAAAAATGGATAAACTCTGCTCTCCAAACTCCAATAACAAATTAAACAATAGAGTAGGGGAGTGGGTTGTCGAGTTATCGTGTTGTGAGTTATCAAGTTTAAAGTTCTTTAAGTTAAAAAAAATGAGAACTCAATAACTTTTAACCCATAACTTAATAACTTGACAACACGATAACTTGACAACACGATAACTCGTAAACTTTTAACTCATAACACGATAACTCGTAAACTTTTAACTCACAACACGATAACTTTTAACTAATTACAGGTATTTTATCAATTCGTCTCTGATGTCTGCCTCCTTCAAAACCTGTTTTGAGAAATATATCAACTATTTCTTTTGCCAATTCTACAGAAATAAAACGAGCCGGTAGCGAGCAAATATTTGCATTATTATGCAAACGAGCAAGCTCCGAAATTTCTGCGTTCCAGCAAAGTGCCGACCTTATTCCTTGATGTTTATTTACTGTCATATTTATACCATTTCCACTTCCACAGATAGAAACTCCATAAATAAATTCGTTATTCTCTACTGCATCTGCCATTGGATGTGCAAAATCTGGATAATCTGCACTTTCGGTTGTGTAAGTTCCAAAATCTTTGGTGCTATAACCTTTTGCTTCCAAGAACTTTATAAGTTCATTTTTCATTTCTACACCTGCGTGGTCGCAAGCTAATGCTATCTTATTTTTCATAAATAGTAATATTATTTTAAATTATTTTTGCAAATTTAAGCATTTTTTTTTAAAATTGCTTTATTATTATACCTAAGCCAGACAAGCTGGAAAAGTTTTGAAATTATGAAATTATGAAGTTTTGAACAATATTATGCCAAAAAAAACAACGATTTCAGAATTAAGATACTAAAAATATAAGGCATTTCTAGATTACTATTAGACTTTGGCTATTAGCATTTAGCAAAAAAAGAATTCACTTAAAATATATTTATTTTTTCAGCAAATAGCTAATAAGCAAAATCTAACTTAAAAATAAAATCATTTGTAATGTCTTAATTTTTAATGCTTTAACAATAAAATGATTAGCAATATTTAACAATCTAATAACAAAGACTTTAAAAGTTACTAACATGTTAATTAATTTATAATCATTATATTTGCTTTTTATAAAAACACTATTTTTGGTTAAATTATTGTTTATAAGTCAAAAAGCTAATTAAAAAGTTATCCACACAGCCGATAATTTATTGTGAATAAAAAAGAATAAGTAGCCATAAAAACGACTTTTTGTTAGTTATTCACAAAAAAACAAAAGTTATTAATGTTTATTAAAAATATATATTCACATTTCTAACAACTAAAAATAGTTTTACACACTAAAAATTACTAACAACAATAGTTATCAACTGAAGTGGATAAAGTATTAAAACAACCTATAAGTAAACGAATTAAAAACTAACAACACTGTTAGCAAACCTATAATTTATTTTAATAACATAAAAACAAAATTTATATAGAAATATTTTCTAACAATACTAACAGGCTATAATAATTATTATATTATATTTAAATTAACTATTAATAATAATAAACAAATGGATAATAACAAAGAAATAGAAAAAAAGGGTTTTATAGAAAGTCCAATTGATAAGAATTTAGATTTGGCTTTTGAGATAAGAAAAATGTGCAAAGAAAAAAATGCTATAGTTTTGGCACATTACTACGTAGATGGTGAAATTCAGGACGTTGCCGATTATGTTGGCGATAGCTTAGGACTTTCGCAGCAAGCAGCAAGCACTAAAGCTGATATTATAGCCTTTGCAGGAGTGCATTTTATGGCAGAAACAGCAAAAGTTTTATCGCCAGAAAGGAAAATTCTTATTCCCGATTTATTCTCAGGTTGCCCAATGGCAGATTCTATGCCAGCAGAAATTTTTGAAGAATTTTTAAAAGATTATCCAGACCACATTGTGGTTACCTACGTAAACACTACGGCAGAAATAAAAGCTCTTAGCGATATAACATGCACATCTTCAAATGCTAAGAAAATTATTGAGAGCCTACCCAAAGATCAGAAGATAATTTTTGGACCAGATAAAAATTTGGGAAGCTACATAAATGAGATTACAGGGCGAAACATGGTTCTTTGGGATGGTGTGTGTTCAGTTCACGATAACTTTTCAGCAGAGCGTCTTAAAACGCTAAAAAATGACAATCCAGATGCCAAAGTTTTAGCTCACCCCGAATGTAACAAAGAAGTTTTGCTTCTCGCAGACATGATTGGTTCTACGGCAGGAATTTTAAATTATACGAAAAATACAGATTATCAGAAGTTTATAATTGCAACCGAACCAGGAATTTTGCATAAGATGAAAAAAGCAAATCCAGAAAAGATTTATATTCCTTTGCCTCCAAAAAATCCGAGAATGGAAATGAGTATTTGTAGAAATATGAAAAAGCATTCTATGGCGAAATTGTATAATGCTTTAAAATACGAATTACCAGAAGTGCTTATGTCGGAAGAATTGATGGAAAAAGCCAAACGACCTATTGAACGAATGCTTAAAATATCATAAATGATAAAATTTTAGTAGCTTATTCATAATTGAAGGTCTGCGAAACTTATGCACAATAAAAAAATATAAGTTTAATTAGGGTGTAATTCTATTTCAAACGATATTTTTTATTTCAACCTTAGTAGAAAATAAGATTGTTGGTTTAATCCAATCTTATTACCTTATTTTTATTATGATTAGATAAGGAAATAAGGTTTTTAAATTAAAATTTTTCTATATTATTAAATAAAAAAAGCCTTGTGGAAAATCTACAAGGCTTTTTTCTAACTACTTATTACAATACCAATTCTATTGTTCCTGTTTTAAAGCTAATAAACAAGTCTTTGTTTCTTAAAAAATTGAGACCTAAAAGACCATCAACAAAAGTAGTAATAGGTAAATTATATGATATTATTTCAAAATTATTACGAATTAAATTTAATGCTTTTATATTTTTTATTTTAACCTGATTAATTCATGAACTTTAGTTATGAAAGGACAAAAGGTGCGTCAGTATTGGTAACCGCAAAGTTTTATATTTGAAAAAATAGCGAGCTATTTAGAAAAAATAAAAATTGAGGATTGTCAATAATGATGTGCGTTTTGGCATTGTAATAGAAAGTTTATGAATTAATCAGGTTAAAGATACTTGCATTTTCTACCTTGCTACCAGTAGTTATTGTTGTTTTAGTTATGGAGTCTTTTTGAGAGTAGCCAGCATTTTGCAACACATCAAAATTAATAACAGATGTGCTTGCTCCTGTATCTAATGCAAAAAGAGCCTCAACTATTTTAACTGGACCCTTAATTGTTACTGGGACTAATATTAGTCCATTTTTTGGCGTTTTTCACGAGTGTCAAGTTCAAGGCTTTTTTGAAATTTTAGAAT
>JAOZQN010000835.1 GCA_029932195.1 Bacteroidales bacterium
GGTGTGAGAGGTGCATCGGCTACTTTGCGGTAGCCGACCGCCTACTCGATTAGCACCTGTATTTCAATCCGTTAATGAATTAGTTTATTTTCTATCGTGCCAACAAATATCAATATTTTCTCAATCGGGACTGCGAATTTTAGTTTTTATTGTCATTATAAATTTTACAATTATCTATTTGTTATCAAGTATTTATTTATCATTCCGTTTAAAGTTTCTTCGCTTATCGGTTTTGAAATAAAATCATCGCAACCGGCTGAAAATGCTTGTTCTTTCTCGTCTCTTGTCGAATATGCTGTTTGTGCAACTATTGGCAAATTCGGACGAAATTCTTTGATTAATTTTGTTGCTTCAAATCCGTTCATTATCGGCATTTTCATGTCCATTAAAACGAAATCAATTTCTGAATTTTCCTTACACATTTCAACGGCTTCTTTTCCATGTTTTGCGTGTAGAGTTATCAAATTTAATTCAAAATCTTCGAGCAACGTGTCAATGTATAAATAATTAACTTCTTCGTCTTCTACGATTAGAATTGTATATTTATCTTGTTTTTGTGCCATTCCCGTTTTGTCAGTATTTGAATTGTCATTTACAGTTTTAAAATTAACAGGTTTATAAGGGATTGTAACATAGAAGGTTGCACCTTCCCCTTTTTCTGATTGAAGTGTAATTTTACCACCAAGTAATTCGGCATTTTCTTTTGCAATTGATAAACCTAATCCAAGTCCGCCAACATTTCTTGATAATTTTTTTTCTTCTTGTGAGAAACGTTCAAATATTATTTTTTGACTTTCTGGTTTTATGCCTATTCCTGTATCTTTTACGTAAATTTCTAATTCATTGACTTTTAATTGATAACCAAATTCAATAAATCCTGTATTCGTAAATTTCAAGGCATTTTCAAGTAAGTTACTGATAATTTTATTCAGCTTTGTTTTATCTGTTAATATTATACTTTCTTTATCTGCAAGTCCTTTACTTAAATATAAGGGTGTTTTATTTTCTTTTGCTTTTATGTCAAAAATTGAGAATAGCTCTAATAATAAATCATTTAAGCAAATTTCTTTTTCATAAGATTTTACCTGTTTTGTTCCAAGTTGTGAAATTTCCAAAATATCGTCAATAATTCGCATTAATTGGTTTCCGCTATTTTTGATTATATTTATGTAATGTTTTCGTTTTTCGTTTGATAAATTTGGAGTTTCTAAGAAATTTGAAAATCCGAGAATTCCATTCATAGGTGTTCGGATTTCATGCGACATATTATTTATAAATTCTGTTTTTAATTGATTGCTTTCTTCTGCTTTTTGTTTTGCAATAATTAGTTCATAGTTTTTGTTTTGAAGTTTTATTTCATTATTTTTGCGTTCAGTAATATCAAAAAAGTGACCTATTAAATATTTCGGCTGATTATTTGCATCAAATATTATATATGACAGTAATTCAGCTGGGTAAAGACTACCGTCTTGTCTTTTTAATGAAAGTTCGCCTTTCCATGGTTTATTTGCAAACAATAAAGGAAAAACAATTTCTTGTAATTTTTTACCCCCTTTTTCATCGGTAAACATAAATAAATCTTGTCCGATTATTTGATTGTTATCGGGATATTTACTTATGGAAAGAAGTGCAGAATTAACATATTCAATTTTTCGGTTTATATCTGAAATAACGATGGCTATTGGTGTCGTTTCAACAATGTTGGATAATTTAAGTATTTCAATTTCTGCATTTTTTTGCTCAGTAATGTCAATAATTATTCCTTCATAGTGAGTTATTTCTTCGTTTTCATTTCTTCTGATAAGAGTAATATCTTTTATCCACTTAATTTTTCCTGTTTTGCAGATAATTCTGTATGGTTTATGTTCAAATGAAACTTCATAAAGTTTGCTGTTTTCTGTTACTTCTTGCGTAACTCTTTGCAAATCTTCATTGTAAATTATTTTACCATAAACTACTTTTCCTGACAGAAAATCATCTTTTGTATATCCAAAAATATTTTTCACATTTTTTGAAACATATTCAACAGGCCATTTTTCTTGATTTTTCCATAAAAATCGAATTATTGGACTTTTTTCTATCAGATTATTAGTAACTGAAGTTTCGGAGTTTATAATTAATTGATTATTACGTATATAATGTT
>JAOZQN010000836.1 GCA_029932195.1 Bacteroidales bacterium
TAGCCTTGTATTTATTTGATATATAAATTGTTATCTATTTCCGTCCAGACACTATATAATATATTCCTACACAATATAATTTTTGATAAAAACCCAATTCATTCTCTTCTTTTTCTGTTGGTTTTTCGTTTTCCATAACACTTTTAATTGATTAAATTCATTAGTATTTCTTTAAATCCAATAGTTCTTAGAACCCATTTTAGAGGTTGCATAATTTCGCTCTCAAACCTCATAAAATTATCAAAAAAATCTACGGTTTGGTTTACTCCAAGAACAAAAATTACAGAGTAAATTCCTATTTTTTCAATAAATGTGAGCTTGTTACTTTCATTCTCGTTTGGCATAGTAATACTTTAAATAAATAGTTCTTTTAAGTTATCAAACAACTGCTTAGTTGTATTCCAGTTTGTGTAAATAAAAAGAGTTGTTGCTATAATAAATGAAATTACGATTATCCAAGACAGGACTCTTCCGACTGTTTTGGATAGCGATTTGAACAAAATAATTAGCACTTCAAAAATAAAATCAATTATCTTTAAGAGTAAAAACCAAGCTAATTTTAGTGCGTAAACAATAACCAAAATTAGCAAGTCTAAAAAAAATGCAATTGGCATAAAAATTAAAAATTGAACGGCAAAAAAAAGTATCCGTTTCCAATTTTTTCCTCCAGTAATATCTACGTTAAAAACAAAAATACTACAAGGAAAATGTCCACCGTTCCATTTCGTTTTAGAACGGTGAACTTTAAAATTATCAACTTTCGTTTCTAATACATATACATCTGTTTTCATTATTCTAGCCATTCTAAAAGTTGTTTCGCCCAGTTATTTTTTCCTGTTATTTCATAGTGTAGCATTTTTTGACTTGCTAAAATACTATCCGTTTTCAAAATTTGCATAGCTTGATTTTTGTCTATGTTTCCAATTACAGATATAACACTGTCTAATTTTCTATTAATTTCCGTTTGATTATCAATAACAGTATCTATTCTTTGATTAAGATATTTATGTGATTTTTCAAATTTATCATTTGTTACATAGTCATCTTTTTGGAAAAAATCGTAAACAGTATAGCAGATAAAAACTACTCCAAAAAAAATAACTATGTATCCTATAAATCCAAAATCTCGTTTTTTTTTATTCTCCATTTTTTTCCGCCTCCTTTTTTATAACAATTTTGCTATCTACACCTGCACCGTTTTTAAATTTAAGAGTTTTTCTCTCTTTTATTGCTTCAATTTCTTCAATAGAAGAAGTTTTTACATCGTAGGTATGCAATATTCTGTTAGCTTCGGCAGAATTTAAACCGTTTTCGTTACTTTCTTGTTTGTCTCCGTAAAATACTGTTACTGTAAATTTCATAATTTTAATAATTAATTGGTTAATATAAATGATTAGTAATTTTTCAGATAGCATAAACTATCGTAGTAATCATGTATGTTTTCATAAAAATATGCTGTATCTATATTCCATTCTGTATAAAATTCAGGATTTTCAACTAAACTGCTATCTTTAAGATACAGATAGAAATTTCCTACCATTGATAAATAATATTTTGAACTATCGCTGTAATTTATTTTATCTGATAATTTTTCCTTTTTTCGTGAATTATTTAAAGTCAAAGAAAAAAGGATAAGAATAGTAATTATAAAGATTGTTTTTTTCATTAGTTTAGTTTTAAAAAGACTACCGAACCGTAGCTCGGTAGCCAGCAATTTGCTGTATGGTATTTTTATTTATTTGAACACCCATTATCTTTATTTAATGGGTATGCAAATCCTGTTTTTTCAAAAATTTTACGAGCTTTTTCTTTGCGTAAGAAAAATTGCTCTTTTGTGAAATTATCTTTAAAGTGTTTTTTAAATTCTTTTATTACTCCATTCATATCTTGATTTATGCTCTGGTAAACAAGTTTACCAGTTTCAAGTGATGATATAATAAACATATTTATACCTTTTTCGTAACGAATAAAAAAAATTGTTTTCCAAATTCTAAAACATTTTTGGCACTTAACTTCTTCTGTTCCATATCCAGTTTCTGTTTTTATCAATATTAACATTTCTTATTTTTATTTTTAAGTAACTGAAGTTTCGGAGTTTATAACATCTTAAATATCAAGAAGTTAAAAAATTAA
>JAOZQN010000837.1 GCA_029932195.1 Bacteroidales bacterium
GTATTTTAATAATTTTGTATAACGCAGAGTTTTGGGTTTATAGGAGTGCCCTCTACTTTATTGTTATGGAAGAATATTGTTATTACAGACTTCTAATTTGCTTAAAAATTCTAAGTTATCATTAGAATAACTGTATTGATACAATCCGTCGTTTCCTACCACAAGTAAGATTTCACCAAGAGCTATTACGTCGTTTGCACTAATGTCAAAAGTTTGCAAAAGAGTTATTTCTGGCGAATTGCTTATATCATAAACTTTAAGACCGTCGTCGCAAAGAAATAATTTGTTCTCATCTATTCCAAGTCCGAGTGGACGAGTCATTGGATATGCTTGTAGTAAATTAGGATATGTAATATCCGAAATATCAATTATATGGAGTTCGTTTGTATTGTTTCCACACCACATACCTTCGTTATTGTCGTTTGTGTGTAGGGTTACGTATGCGAAATTGCCATCAACAATTACTGGGTCGCAGGAAGTCATGTGCCAATAATCGGATATACGAATAGGATTGTTTGGTGTTTCTATTGAATAAATAAACATACCATCTTGTGAACCAATGTATAACATTGTGTCTTTTGGAAAAATTGTTTCTATTCCAAAACCTATATGCACATCGTTACTAAAATATGGTTGTGCATCGTCGCTGATATTAAATAACTTCATACTTTCGTTATTTACCGTGTATAAATAATTATCTACAACAGCAAACCTTGCCATTGAGCCTCCTTTTCCAGACTCCGAACTGGTAGCATCGTTAAATGACGATTCACTTGAACAAGAAAGCATCATAATTGATATTGTTACAAAAAGACCTAATATTTTTATATTTTTCATGATTGAATTAGTTTATTGGTTTATTGGTTTTTTAGTTTATTGGTTTATTCATCTTTTTGATTATTGTAAAAATATTAGATTACAAATAAATTCAATTTACGAATAAACGAAGTTTAAAGTAGTAGGATAAAAGTTTTTTAACAATTATTTTTGATTAATTTATTTTCAGGTGTCCACCAATCATAAATCGTAAATTTAAAATTATCAATCTACTTAACAAAGAATTACTTTTAACTATCTCCTTAATATAGTTCCCACCCTATTATTACTGTGTTTTCTGGTCTGTTTTGTGGTTGAAATTCTTCTTTTAACCATAGTCCGTCTGGTGGCAGGTGTTCTGGAAAAACATTTGCAACTCTTTTTGTAACTTCTATTCCAGATATTCCGTTAGAAATATCTATTGCAACAAGGTCTGTAGCGTTATCTACATAAATAATATTATTTTTCATAGCCATATCTACGCTTCCAGGAACTCCTATAAAACCTACATTGTGAGGCTCTTGCGGATTGGAATTGTCTATTACGTGAATGCCCTCATATCTTTCTACAATATAGATAAAATTGTCTTTAAAGTATATTTTACCAGTTGCACACATTTGTCTTGCATTTTGTGCAGAAATAGATTTTTCCAAAATGCTCTTCTCCATCAATATTGGTTTGTAGCTTGAGTAATTACTTTGTTGGTCAAATGAGTCCCAACAAGATGATAAAAATATCATGAAAATAATTGCAACTACTGGAATTAATTTTTTCATAGTTTTTATGTTTGATAAGTTAATAAAATTAATTTATAATTATTGTGTAAAGATACTATTTTTATTTTTAAGTTGCATTGATTTTATATTTTTTAACATTTTGCCTAAAAAAACAAAGGCAACCTTATGAGAAGTTGCCTTTTGCCAAATTGAAATACAATTTTACCCTAACTAAAATACAAAATAAAAATACTGCTAAAGAATTTAATATTCAAGTAATAATTAGTTAGTATGTATTTTGAATGTGATTTTACTGTTTATTAATCAACAGTCTTGTAGGTAAAGATATTTCATTTTTTGGTAGTGTTACAAACTGGTAGTTATTTTATTTTGTCGTTCTAAATTATACCAACAAAAGAAATACTTAATTGCTCCAATATGATTTTCTATAATTTTAGAAAATGAAAGTGCCTTTCTGACAAGTCTTGAAACTCTTTGCCTAACTGTATTATTAAATCGCTCTATATGGTTTGTGTCTTTTTTTATTTTTGAATAAAAATGACGTTCTTCTGGCAACACCTTTTTATAAGCGTCCCAGT
>JAOZQN010000242.1 GCA_029932195.1 Bacteroidales bacterium
GAAAAAAAACAAGCCGAAGAAGAAAAAAAACAAGCCGAAGAAGAAAAAAAACAAGAAAAATATAAACGAAGAAAGGCCGAAGAAGAAAAAGAACAAGCCGAAGCAAGAGAAGAACAATCCAATTTAAAAACAAAAATAGTTATACTTTTTCACGCAGAGGAAAAAAGTAAAGAGGAGATTTCTGTTATACTGAAAATTAGTATTGATGAAATAGAGAAAATAATGAAAACAGATTAACGACAAGCTTGAAGAACGCTAACATTTGCTTGTCCCCCCTTTGATAGGCGAAATTTGTTATCAAAAAATAAAAAAGCATAGAATTTTTCCGACCTGTGCAATCAAAAAATAAATTGTAATTTTGAAGAGGAATATTCAATAAAAAAAACTTTGAATATATTGTTTTTTTACTTGAATATTCATTATTGAATATTGAATATTTTTCTTTTTTTTTCACAACAAGAATTTTGATTGCACAGGTCGCAAAAAATTTTTAACTGCTTCAAGAAAGGTTCAAATATTCCCGATATTCTCACATTTTTTGAATTGTTAAAGAAAAAAATAACTTCGCTTAAATTGGCTAATTATTAATTTTAATTTGCCTTACACACTCAAATAAATAAATACAAATTTTAAAAAAGCACTAATTTAAAAAAATAAAAAAAATTATGGGAAAAATATCATTAGCCGAAAAAATCTTTAACTTTTTAGAAGATGGAGAACGAGATATTAATAAATTAATAGACAAGACAAAAGAAACGGGGACAAAATGGAGTAAAAAAAGAATAGAAACTTATATCAAAAAAACATTTAAAGAAGACGAAGTTTTTTGGGACTATATAATTACTAATAATAAAATTTATTACAGGGGTGATTTGGTTCAAAATACTAAATTTAAAATAAAACTTACAAATGAAGAGTTTAACGAAAAGAAACTTTTTATTGGACACCGATTTATTCCTTTTGTTCCAGACGATTTTTATACACATGAAATAACATTGCTTGATAAGAACGATAATGAGATAAAAATATATAACGAGGTATTAGGAATGGCAGATGGAATGAAATATTTTACTTTTCTTGGTTTAGATTTTTTAACTTCGGAAATGGAAAGTAGGGACGAAGACGCTATGACTGATGGAGAGCTTGATGATAATGGTATTCCTAAAATAAATCTAAATTATTTTGACTTAAAAGAATGGGCAAAAGAAAATAATTTGAAAAAAACAGATTATATTCAAATAGAAGTTGATGACTTTGACTCATTAATTTATAAAATAGAAAAAATTACAGTAGCAGAGTTTAACAAACAAAAATTATTAATAAAAAGGAAAGATGCTGAATTAGAAGAAGCAATTTTATCAGCAATAAAGGAAGTTTATATGATACCTGTTCCAAGTCTTCTTTTTAAAGCTCTAACTTTATCAGACGATTATATTGTAAAAGAACTTGGTTCGCCAATTTCTACACTTATTAACACTAGCGAAAAAATAACAATCGGAGATAATTTTGTAAGACCACATCTTGAAGAAGATGGTGTTCCTTTGGTAAATGAAATAGCAAAAAATATAGAAATACCAACCGAACAGGGCAAGGCTAAATCAATTGAAGGAATACTTAAAGAGCTTGGAATTAGCATGTTGGAGGAGTTTGTAGAGGCTCTAATTGTTCAGAATTTTATGAAAAATAAAAAAGTTGATGTAAAAGAAGTTTTTGAAAAACTTTTTGAAAATAGAGCTTATTTATTTGCAAATAAGCAACAACTAGACAACTATAATAGGGCATTTGACAAACTTCAAAAAAAGATAGTTAAGAATTGGAAAAATGTTAAATTTGAAAAAAACAATAAAGAATTATTTGATTTGTGTATAGATACAAAAATGGAAATAACTCTTATGTTAAGACAAATAGACAACTATCTATTAAAAACAGGAGAAGAATTTGACTTCTCTATTATGATGCAATTTAGTCAAATAGAAACTATTGTAGAAAATTTAGTCGGATTTATATTAAGAGAAAAAGGACAGCTTCCTACAATAGAAGTAGTAAAAATATTGAAACAAATGAAACCAACTTTAAAAAACGTAAAAAAAGATGTTCAAAAAGTTAAAGACGAATATAAGTAAAAAGTTGTAAAAGTGTAAAGTTATAAAGTTGAAAGTTATAAAGTTGAAAGTGTAAAGTTATAAAGTTGAAAGTTTTAATAACACTAAAAAAAAGGGCGTTTTTCATATCTACTTTACACTTTCTAAATTTCAACTCATTAGCGTAGGGTTTAAAACCCTACGCTAATGAGTTGAAATTTAGATTGTTATTGTGTTTTTTATTTTGCAAACAAATAAAAAAAGTGTAAACTACTTTTGGTTAATATGAAAAACGCCAAAAAAAGATTGTTATATATAATTATAGCTTATGATTAAAAAAATAGGGTTTACCAAACTTTCAACTTTTCAACTTTACAACTTTACAACTTTTAACTTTCAACTTTAAAACTTTACACTTTATAAGTTACTATCTAATCTCTAAATCTTAATTTAAAATGAAAAAAACAATCATTATTAGTCTCGTGAGTATCTTTATATTAGCAAGTTTTAATTTTTCTTGTGCTGTGGATAAAGAACTAAAAAGTGCAAAAGTAGAAGAAACCGTAAAAGTAAAAGCTGGAAGTGATGTAGAAATACAATTAAGCTCAAATCCTTCAACTGGCTATATGTGGGAAGTTTATAAAAATGGAAAATCTAAAGTAGCAAAAGTAGAACTCCAGAGATATATTGCTCCAGAAGACAACGGAATGATAGGTGCAGCAGGTAACGATTTATTTATTTTTAATACTTTTAAAAAAGGTGAAACTGTAGTCATTTTTAAATACACAAAAAAAAGTGAAACAGAAGGAGGAAAAGATAAGGTGTCTAAAACAAAAGTATATAAAATTATTGTAGAATAATTTTAGTTATCGTGTTGTTAGTTGTTAGTTATCGTGTTGTTGAGTTATCGTGTTGTTAGTTCGCAAAGCGAATAAACAATATAGCTCAAAGACGACAACTCAAAAACTGAAAAACACGATAACTCAAAAAAAGAACAACTCAAAAATTAAAAAACACGATAACTCAACAACACGATAACTCAACAACACGACAACTCAAAAACTAAACAACACGATAACTAAAAAACACGACAACTCAATAACTAATAACTAACAATATGTCAGAAAAAAAAGAGGAGACAAAAGATAAAATTGAAGGAATACGGGAAAACGTGGAAGAGATTGTTCCAACGGGTTTTAAAAAAATATTGAATAAATTTGGTAATTTTGTCTCAACAAAACTTTTTACTCCTTCTATTATTACTGTTTTTATTACCGCAGTGCTTGGACCTGTGGCAATTAAGTGGGTAAATGATAGCATTGAAAATAAAAAACTTCAAAAAGAAGTTATTCAGACTGTGCTAACATACACCAGCGAAGCCGATTTTTCTAAACCTGAATCCATAGAGAAAATTGCTATCATTTCTCAAATGGTAAACGAAAATCATGATATTTTTGGGCTTACTTTTGAAAAAACAAATGAGCAAATTAGAGGCTTAAATGAAGCAAGTAACGATGCGGGTATCAAGAACTTAAATAAAAAACTTAATGAAGCGGTAAAAAATATAAAAGAACACGAGGCAAAGCTAAATACAGAATTAGGTTATCTTAATGAGTTAGACGATTCTCGTGAAAAAATGGTTGGGAAATTAGATAGATACACAAATAATAAAACTAAGAAAAAAGAGACAGAAAATAGTATTTCATTGATAGATATAGAGATAAGGGACTCCGAAAAACAAATTGAATTTAACAAAAAGCGTATAAAATATTGGCAAGACCAAAAATCTATTGCCGAAAAAGACTTGGACGATGCAACACTAGATTTGTCTAAAATGTTGGAAAAAAATAGAAACAACGAAGAAATGCTCAAACAAGAAAAAGGCAAGCTACAAGAAGACCTTGCAAAAACTCTAACAGACCTACAAATGCTTGAAAATGAAATAGAAGAGTTAAAAATGAAGTTACAAGTAAAAGACGACTCTCTTAAAATTCTAAATACCAAAGAGGAAAAATAATGTTTACCGAATATCTATCAATTATATCTATCTATCTGCTTGTAATTAATGTAATTACAGCTATTATATTTAGTGGAGACAAGAAAAAAGCAAAAAACAACCAACAACGAGTTCCCGAAAAAACACTTCATTTATTGGAACTTGCAGGAGGTGTTTTTGCTGTTTTATTTCTTATGAAATTTATCCGACACAAAAACAGAAAGTCTAAATATTATATTTGGACTTTTCTGATATTTATTTTATGGGCAGCCTTTTTTTTCTTTGGAATGAGATAATTAATTATGTTTAAAATATTACCTGATTATTCTATTTTGATAGTAATGCTTTATCTATTTGTAATCAATACTGTAACAACAATTGTTTATATTAAAGATAGGTATAACGAAAAAAATAAAAGAAAACAAGTTTCTGAATTAACATTGCACTTACTTGAACTTGCTGGAGGGATTTTTATTCTTCTTATTTTGAGTAGATCTACAATTCTTAAACAAAAAAGTAGTAAATACTCTTTTTGGACTATTTTAATATATCTTTTATGGGCGACTATTATTTTTCTTATTAGATAAACCACCTCTCTTTATTTATAGATAGGGTGAATAATTACTCCCCGAAAATGAAAAACTCAACAAAAGTTATATTATCTTTATTATCAGGTGTTTTGCTTGCCCTTCCTTGGCTAAATTTTTTTCCTGAGATAATAATCTTTTTGGCACTAATTCCGCTGTTCCTTTTAGAGGAGTATTTTTATCAAAATAAAGAAAAATATTCTCCAATAAATTTCTTTTTATATGCCTGGTTATCGTTTGCTGTTTGGAATTTAATTTCATTTTGGTGGTCGTATCAGCCTTCTATTTACGGACTTATAGCTCCTATTGTTCTAAATTCACTGTTTTTGGCGGTTGTTTTTTGGCTTGTCCATATTGTAAAACGAAAACTTGGTGAAAATTATGGATATTTTGGCTTCATTATTTTTATAATTGCCTTTGAATATCTGCACCACAACTGGGATTTTGCATTTCCTTGGCTTAGTTTGGGAAGCGGACTCGCAAAAAGAATTAGCATAATTCAGTGGTATGAATTTACTGGTGTTCTTGGTGGTAGCTTATGGATAGTTGTTGTTAATTTACTCATTTTTAATATAATAAAAGAGTTAAAGTTTTTCAGAGTATTTTGTTCCAAGTTCCAAGTTTCAAGTTCCAAGTTTAGCAGAGCGATAAATAACAAGAGCAGAAGTTGGAAAAAAATTATATATTTAAAATTAAAAACGCTTTGCGAAACCTGTAACTTGCAACCTGTAACTTGTTACAAACAACAAGCAATAAGTCCCCAAAAACTAATAACTCTTGCAATTATACTTGTTATTCCAATAACTATTTCATTATTGATTTTCAGAAATTATGAAGAGAAAGGCAAGCAAGTAAATATTGCAGTTGTCCAACCAAATATTGACCCTTACACCCAAAAATACGAATTAACAGCCAACGAGCAAATAAAAATAATGATAAAACTTGCAGATTCTCTTGAAAATAAAGATATTGATTTATATATTTTCCCAGAAACAGCAATTCCTATAAATATTAACGAAGCACATTTTGATACTACAAAATATTTTACTCCTATAAAAGATTTTATTAATAAAAATCAGAAATCAGAAATTTTAATTGGAGCATATACTTTTAAAGAATTTTCGCTAAACAATACCATAAATATTCCAAAATCGGCTACAAAAATTGAAAATTCTAACAATTTTATAGATTATTATAATACAGCTTTATTTTTTAATGATGAAGATAAAATACAGATTTATCATAAATCGAAACTTTTGATGGGAGTAGAAAAAATGCCGTTTCAAACTGTATTTCAATTTGTTAAAAATATAAAAATAAATATTGCAGGAGGAGTTACTTGGTATGGGACACAAAAAGAACCGAGTATTTTTATTTCTGAAAATGAAAAAATAAGAGTAGCACCAATAATTTGTTGGGAGTCTGTTTTTGGAGAATATAACAGTCAATTTGTGCAAAAAGGGGCAAATATTATTGCTGTAATAACCAATGATGGTTGGTGGGGAAACACCATCGCACACAAACGACACCTACAATTTTCGCAAATAAGAGCAATAGAAAATCGCCGAAGTGTGGCTCGCTCAGCAAACACAGGAATCTCTTGTTTTATAAATCAAAAAGGACAAATTTTGCAAAAAACAAAATACAACGAAAGAATTGCAATTACAGATAAATTATTTATCAACGAAAAAATAACTTTCTATACCGAAAATGGAGATATAATAGGAAAAATATCTGCTTTTTTATCTGTGCTTGTTCTGTTAATGTTTTTTGTGAGGAGTAAAATGAAAAAAGTTTAATTGTTTATGTTGTTGATTCTTAAATATTCAACACTTTCCAACGTGCTATTTTTATTGCCAAAGGCAATAAAAATAGGACTTGGAAACGTGTTGCCTTGATAGTCAGAACTATCCAACCTTACGTGGGTAGCCGAAACTTGCAACCTGCAACTTGTAACACTCCCCCAATATGTTAGAAACTCAAATAATTTCACTTTTTCTTATCCTTTATTTTTACAAAGTAGCAATAAAATATTTTAAAGCTCCACCAAGTATAAGTCCACCTACACAACCAATTGTGGCTCTTCTGGTTTCTCTACTACAACCATTTGATGAGAGATAAACAATTGTAACTGCCACAGGTCCAGCTGCAATGCCATAAATTGAGTAAGTTCCTACGGCAGATAACACAAAAGCAAACCAAAAAGAAGGCAAATTCCAAGGAGCAAAAGTTTGTTGAACGTTAAATGGATAGTTATTAAACAGATTATTTTCTGTTTGATAGCAAGATGTAAAATGCGAAATTGTATCTGGGTTTGCTATAAAAAGTTTTTCTAATTCATCAATTTCTTTAAATTGCTCATTTACCGCCAACTCATTATAACAAAAAAGGCTATCGGAATTACTCGCAAAAATTAAATTGCTTGATAACAAGATAATTATTATAAAAATATATTTTTTCATCTGTTTAAATTTATTTTAGTCATCTCCTTGTGTGGAGTAATTTTTTAGGCATTTTTTAATGCGTAAGCTATTGGTAATTGCTACGCAACTAATCTCAATGGTTTCATATTAAAAAAGATTGATTACAAGAGGTTTTAATTTTTCTCTAATTGTTTCATTTGATTGATTAAAAACTTCGGAAAAACCTCTATTTTTTATGTCATCTATTGAGGTGTAGATATAATAATTGAAAAAATGCTCTTTTTCTGGGTTTACTATTCCCAAAAATACATATTTGTCGGAGTAAATTAATTTATAATTAGATATATCAAGCAAATTATAAAGTTTTTCCGATATTGAAATATTATTTTTTATAAATATACCAGATATTTTTTTTATGTAAATTATATTGACGTTAGTTTTGTAATCTATGGAAATATTTTCATCGTATTGTATCTCTATTTTGTTGTTGATTAGATTGTTAAAGCAAAAAATAAATTTATTAAATAATGAGATGAAATTCTTTGAAATTTCACTATCATACATTTTTTCCTTATTTAAGTCTATTATTATTTTATTGGAGGTTTTTTCTATATTTAGGACTTTTATCCAATTAAAAATTACAAAAACATTTCCGCTAATTATCTCTTCAAAAAAACTTTCGTTTATTTCCGAAATAGCCTGATTATTATTTGAAAATGAGTAAGTTCCATTTGGCATAAAAAAAATATTATTATCTATTTTAGATAAGATAGTTTCAGAAGGCAAAGCATAAATAAAACTTCCAAAAATAAAATTGAGGATAATTATAAGTACTAGTTTTCTCATTGTTGATTTGATTTATTCGAGTTGGGGACTTAGTTATTGGCAGTTGGCTTTTGGCTTCGCAAAGCGACAAAAAACTAAGCCAATAGCCAATATCTAAAAGCCAATAGCCAACAATATGGTTACACACTCAAATTTATTCCATAATATCCATAACCTGTTCTTTGAATATTTTGATAGATTTATATGTTCCTTTCGTTGGTTTAAGCACTATTTTAGACTTATTTTCATAAATATTTATTTCAAAAGTTGTTCCACCAAAAAAAGTTTTTAATTCGTTTTTAGTAATTCCGCCAGAATATCTTATTTGATAATCCTTTTTTTTATCTATAAATAATTTTTTATTACTTTTAATTTTTATTCTTTTGTTGTTATCTACCAAAATTATTGTGGAGTCTATTGTTTTTATAGGCTTTTCTGAAAATAATGAATAATTACAAGTAGCATAAGTTGTTGCTATAGTATCCCTAAAAGTGTAGTCAAGTGTAAATTTATAATCTTTTGATTTAAAATATATTGGCTTTACGAAATATTGCATAACACCTTCACCTACGTAATATTCTTCGTAAACTGTTTTTGGACTTCGTTTGCCTCCAATCCGTACTATACGACAAGAACTTAGGCTTATTACAAACGATATTATAAGTAAAATTATTAGTTTATTTTTTATAACAAAATTCATTTTTTATATTTTAGTTTTTTTATTATTTCCTCGTTGTTTTCGTAAAAATTGCCTATTAGAGAAGAGTCTTTGCTTGTAAAATTTATAACTACTGTGAGATTAGGACGTTTTGATGCCTTATAAATTATTTTATAATTAAATTCGTCTTCTTTTTTTGCAAAAAAATTATAGCTAGTTGTTTTTTTTAAGCTATCTATTTTATGGTTTATTATTGTATGGGTTTTATCGTCTAAATAAATCTCGTTCATCATTTCTGGTGTGTCATAAAGAGCCAAACCAAAATATAATTTATAATTATTGGCTTGCACATATTTTTCCAGAGGAACTTGATGTTCTAAATTATTATTATATTTATCATATTCGGCAACAACTGCTTTACTACGCTCTGTTAATTCCTCGTTTTCAGATAAATGATATTTTTCTCTTCCAGCAAAAGAAATGTATTTTTTGCTTTGGCAAGAAGAAGATATTATGATAAAAAGTATTACTATACTAAAGGTGTATTTTTTCATCTTTTTTTTCTAAATATTTTTGATAAATCTTTAAAAAATGGTAACTACACAGGACAATGATTTGACCTAGCAATTAAGTTAAGAATTTCTTTA
>JAOZQN010000243.1 GCA_029932195.1 Bacteroidales bacterium
AAAAACTGGGGGAACTTTTTTTGATGAAATATCAAATTATTAACACCTTAGGTGTGGAGTTGTTTGTTGATGTAAAGGATAAGGAAAAAGCTTTGCAAATTATAAGTGATTTGAAAGATTAACAAGCAGAAGAAACAATAAACTTTGAAATTTGTTAGGAGGAGTAATTTTAATCATTTTTCACTTTGGTTTGCTGGCTAAATTTCATTCCAAAAATTAGAACATCATCAGTTTGTTGGCTTTTATCCTTCCAGTCTTCAAAAATTTTGTTTAGTTTATTTTCTTGTATTTTTACTGGAAGTTTGTGAATATCAATCAATATTTTTTTAAAAGAGGTTGATTTTAATTTTACATTATCTTTTCCACTTAATTGGTCTTGAAATCCATCAGTAAAAAGGTAGATAAAATCATTATCCTGTAATTGAATTTCATTATTTTTAAAGTTCTTCTCTTTTGGATAAAATCCTATTGGATTTCTTGTTGCTTTGTATTCTATTAGTTTGTTATTTCTGATGATAATCAATGGATTATAAGCTCCTGCATATTGCAACATATTTGTTTCTGTATCTATAACACAAAGAGCAATATCAAGGGCGTGATTTTTATTTGAACCAAATTTTTTGAATGTTTTTTTAAAACGCTCTCGTAAAAAATCCAGAGCATAACCAGGATTACCAGTTTCTTTTCTGTTTAATATCTCGTGTAAATGGGTAATCCCAAGCATTGTAAGAAAGCCACCAGGAACACCATGTCCTGTGCAATCGGCAATTGCAATAGTTATATGTTTACCTATTTTATTAATGTAATAAAAATCTCCACTTACCTGTTCTTTTGCTTTAAATAAGATAAAATATTCATCTATATATTTATTTATCAAAGTTTTACTTGTTAAAAGCGACTCTTGAATTGTTTTTGCATAATTTATACTGTCAGTAATATTTTTATGTGTTTTTTTGATAATCTTATTCTTTTCTTTTATCAAATCATTTGCCTCTGTTAAATTATCGTTCAGCGTTAATAGCTCTTCGTTATTTTGTCTAAGTTCTTCCGATGAAGCCTGCAATTCTTCAAGTTGTGTTTTTATTTTTATTTCATCACTTTCTATTCTTCTATTTTTTTCTTGAACAATTTGTTTTTCATGTTTAAGTTTTCGGAGTTGCTTTTCGGAGAACCATATAAACAATAAAATACCTACAACACCAATAATAAAGAATATAATATGAAAAGTAAGAATATTTAATTTTTGACTAAATACTGTTTTTTGATAATCTTTAGCTTTAATATTAATACTTATACCACCTCTTATGTCTCCTATTTCGTATCCCTGTTGTGCGTGGCATTGCATACAGGCTTTTTTTACGGGCAAAACAGCCATGTATCTGTAAATGGAATCTTCTTTTATATATTCTAAAACTTCTGTTGCTCCTTCCTCAAATTTTCTCAATTGAATAGTTTCCCAGTTATCTGCCTTATTTTGAGGTCTTAAAGGCATTAGGCTTGTAATGTGAAATACAACATCATCATTTTTTAGAGAAAGTTCTCCAATTTGGCGAGTCATAAAGGCAGGGTTTACTTTTGTAAGAGCAATATTTAGGGAGTCTATATAAATATCTCTGTTTGGAACATTAAGATATGGATTGGGTTTAGTTGTTTCTGTTATAGGAACATAAACTCCACCATGTTCAGCTCCCCATTCTCTTGTGGTCTGAATTCCATTAAAAAAGGACTGTGATTGTTTTTTAACAACCAAGTTTATATTTTTATCAATTACATAAAAATTCCAAATACAAGAGATGCTTATAAAAGCAGTCCATACTATAATTATTAAGAATTTTTTTGTAAATTTCATTATATCTGATTTTGTGAAGGATAAATATATATTAATATTTCTTTATCTCAAAAACGAATTCATAAATAGTGTCTGGACGGAAATAGATAACAATTTATATATCAAATAAATACAAGGCTAAATCAATTTGAATGTTTAAAAACAAAAAAAGATAAAACACTGATAATCACGGTGTAAAAAAAACAGACAATGCTATAAGTTTGTAAAATACAAAACATTCAAACCAATTTAACAAGATAACACACTGTATGATTGCTTATTACCTATTTCCGTCCAGAGACTAAATAGTAATTTTAAGTTCATGGGCGGGGAAAAATAGCTATGGCATAAACACCATAGCTATTGATTTTTTGTAGTTTTTACGAGTGTCAATTTTTCATAAAAATATTTAGTCTTTAATTAATCTAACCGAATATCCTTGTGTTTTATCCAAAGAGAACATACCAATTTTTTTTGCGTCGTATTTGAATGCGTCAAGGTAAAAAGCATATTTTGTTTGTGAGTGCTCTGTTGAAGACCAAAAAGTCATATTGTCATTCATTCCTGCAAATGGTTCACTACTACCATCATACCAGCCAGAAAATGTTCCATTAAAGCCAGAGTCTCCGCCTTCTATCATTGCATTAAATGCATTTTCGCCACCTCCAGTAAATTTGATTAAGCTCTCAAATTCTTTTTGTGTAGGTAAATGCCAACCACTTGGAACTACTTCCATAGCTGCGTCCCAGTTATAAAGATAGCCATATTTTGCAACATTATTTTCATCGTTATCATAAGCCCAACAACCTTCTCCTGTTTTGAATGCAAAATTTTCAGCAAGCCAAGTTTTTCCGTCTATTTCTACGGTTTTATATACGTGCTTATCTCTAGTATCAGTAAATGTGTTTGGATCTTCTTTTGGCTCTTCAATAACCACTTCTTCTGTATTATCTGTCTCTGTTTCAGTATTACTATCGGTATTTTCTCCTGAACCACAAGAAAATAAAATAGTTGTAAAAGCCAATAGTAATGTGTAAAATGTAATTTTTTTCATTTTTAAATAAAATTAGGGTTAATAAAACACAATAATATATTTAATTTATTACTTTAAGAACATTCAATTCACGAATGGTGGATTTGAGTTCACAAATGGTAGATTTGAGTTCATAGATGGTAAAAAAAGAAATGTGAAATTCATACTCAACAACTAATTTTCTAGGGCACTCCTAAAAACTCAAAAATCAAGGCTTTCAAAATTATTAAAGTTTGAGTTTACTCCTGTAAATGAGTATTTTAATAATTTTGTATAACGTAGAGTTTTGGGTTTTTAGGAGTGCCCTCTAATCAAAAATCTGAAATTTAAAGATAACTTTTGTTCCAATTGGCATGTCATTATCAAATAAATCTATTGTATTTAAAATTATTTTTTGAGAATAAGTTTCATTTATTAGGTCAATTCTTTTTTTATTTGCCTCTGTTGCAAATGATTTATATTTTGTTCGTCGTAAATTTATTTCTGCCGACTTCTTTCTGCCAACTCCATTATCAATAATTTCGCAAACCAAAAAATTATCTTTAATACTAAAATTAATATCCAAGTGTTTTTTGCCTTTTTTGTGCAGAAGACCGTGTTTTACAGCATTTTCTACATAAGGTTGGAGTAGCATTACGGGAATTTGTAATTTCTCAGCCTCTACATCTTTGGTATTATTTTTTATAGAATAGATAAAATCTTCGCCAAAACGCAGTTTTTCTAAGTCTAAGTAAAGATGTAATAATTCTATTTCTTGGGAGAGCGGAATAAAGTCGTGGCTTGATATTTCCAATGTTTTTCGCATTAAATCGGCAAATTTTCCTAAGTAAATATTTGAAGACCGAATATCTTTTAACATAATTAAATCTTGAACAGAGTTAAGTGCATTAAAAATAAAATGAGGATTCATTTGTGCTTTAATAGCTGTTATTTCGGAGGATTTTAATTGTTTTTCTAAATTTGTTCTGTGTTTAATTCTTCGTATTCTTACGGTGAAAAATAAAATAGTTGAACCTGCTCCAATAATAGTAAAAAGTGTAAAAAACCACCATTTTTGCCAAAAAGGTCGTGAAATTGAGAAGGAATATGAGGCTGTATCCGAAATAATGCCATTCTCATTTATTGCTCTAACATTAAAAATGTAATTGCCAGGTGGCAAAGACGAAAACTTAACATTATTATTAGAGAAGGTTAAAGTTTGCCAATCATCAAAAAGTCCTTCTAACTGATATTCAAATATTAAGCTACCTCTGTGCCGAAATGCTTTGGCTATAAAATTTAGTTCTATTCTATTTTGTTTGTAAGTAAATTTTCCATATTCCAACAGAGGATACTCTTGTTCGTTTACAAAAAAGGAGGTTAATTCAATAATTGGTTTTGCTTTATTTTTATTCAATTTATTAACATCTATTTTCTGAACTCCATTTGAAAGAATAAACCAAATTACATCTCCAACAACCTCAAAATCAATAATATGGTGTGATAGTAACCCGTCGGATTTAAGAATATTGGTGAACGTATCATTCTCAATATCATATATCTGAAAACCATTTCGTGAAGAAATATATAACAAAGAATTTTTGTATGTTATTTTACCTATTTCGTTGGAAATAAGTTTGTTTTCTGTTGTTATGTTTTTAACAAATTTTGAGTTTTGAAATACCAAAATTCCATTTTTTGTGGTTGAAACCCAAACTTGGTTATCAATTATTTCAATATCTGTGGCTATAATTTTTTTGTTATTAAATAATATATACTCTCTATTATGTTTTTTTATAATTTTTAGTCCTGTCGATGTGCCAGCCCAAATCTCATTATTAATTTTATCGTAGGCAGTGCAATTTGTTCTTCCTTCTGTAATATCTAAAATATTTTCACTATTTTTTTTTGTATCTTTAAATAACACTATCTTTTCATAAACAGAATAATAATCTGTATTAAATGCGTATAACATTACTCCATTGTTAGTTGCAACAAGGTAATTATATTTATCAATTTTAAATAAATCTTTTTTAGCAGATTGTTCATATTCTATATCAGCAATTTTTCTTGGATTCAAAAAAGTTTTTTCAGTTCTGAAAAATAAAGAATTATCGTAATCAATATATTCCATAAACTCAATTTTGAAATTGTGTTTTTTGATGACTTCAATTTTGTCATTTTTCACGTGATACACTAATCCATTTGCTCCAGAAAGATAAATATTTCCATCATTATCAGCAGTAATTGCCTTAATATCATCATCTTTTAGTAACAAATGATTTGTAAAATCAATAAAACTTCTATTTGGAATAATATTTATACCTTTTCCTAAAGTTGGCAACCACAAATTTCCTTCTCTGTCTTCCAAAAAACAAGATATTCGGTGGCGAGGAAACAAGCGTATTCCAGCATACAGAGTCTCGCCTGTGTTTTTGTAAACATAGGCTCCATTTTTATTGCTAATTAGCCAAAAAGTAGAATCTGAAAGTGTATAAACATCAAACCTTTTATTGTCTAAATTATCAGAGTTTTTAAAGTTTATTTGCTTCCAATTTCCTGAATTATAGCTGTATAGCTGTGGAGTTCCTGGACTATGCAAATACATTTTTCTATTTACTATATATATATTATGATAGGGGATTTCTTGTGAGAATTTTTCTGATAAATTATTATTGCTTTTTTTTGTTAATATTTTGTTTTTATAATAGTAAAAGTTCTTTTTTCTAGAATTAAAAAGTAATAATTCATTATTATCATTTTTTGGAATATGGTATGAAATATTATTTGAATTTAATATCAGCTCAATCTCTTTATTTTCATGCAAAATATAGTATGACTTAGCACTAAAAATAAGATTATTTTGGTTGTCAAAATTAAAGTTAATGGCATTACTGCTAATGAGAGAGTCAGGAATTTGATAATGAAGTATAAGCGAGTCGTTTTCTATTTTAAATATTTGCCCTAATAGATTGCAACAGAATAGTTTACCGTTGTTATCCATTCTTAGTTGAAACAATGATTTGTTTTCCATTTTGGGACTAATGTAGGAATGATATTGATAGCCATCATAACGAAAAAGTCCATTGTTGCTTGTAAGCCAGATATTTGCATCTCTGTCTTGGATAATACTATAAATATGAACACCAGACAACTCTTCTTCTCCAATAAGATAGCTTGTAACTTGCTGACTAAAAACAATGTAGCCAGTTAATAGCAAAAAAAAAGTTGTCAGTATTTTTTTCATTATGCTAGGTTTCAGGTAGGTTTTGTTACACTTTGCGTAGGTAGTAGTGTTTAAGTTTTTCCGTATTTTGAAGTTTATTAGATATTTTTTTAGCAAGTTATTTTTAGCTTTATCTTTTAAATTGTTTACTTTAATTTCTGTTCAAAAACAGCTTTTTTGTCTCTTGAAACTCTTATTTTATTTTCATTTTCCATAATAACAACACTTTCACGACGATTGTATTTTTTTATTTTATGGATATTTACTAAAAAAGATCTATGAAGGCGATAAAAATTACTTTTATTAATTAATATTTCCTCAAAATATTTTAATTTTTTGCTCACAAATATGCTCGTATTATTTGAAAGCCAGATTTTACAATACGAACCTTCTGCATTTATAAACGAAATATCATCTGTTTTTATAAAAATTAGCCCTTCTGCAACAGGAATAGCTATTTTTTTAAGGTCGTTGGATTCTAAGTTTGTTTTTAATGTGTCAAGTCGTTTGTTTATAGACGATAAGCGTAGTTTATTTGTTACTTTATTTTTCAATTTTTTAACTGCATTTTCTAATTTGTCTATTCTCACAGGCTTCAAAATATAATCTATTGCCGAAACTTCAAATGCCTTGATGGCATATTCGCTATAAGCTGTTACAAATATTATTTCAAAATCAATTTCTCTAAAAAAGTCTAGGAGTTCAAAACCTGAGTATTCTGGCATTTCAATATCTAAAAAAACAACATCTGGTCTTTTTTTATTTATTTCCAAAACCGCTTTTGGAACATTTTCACAAAGTCCAATTATTTCTATTTCAGGTGTATATTCTTCTATCATATTAGAAAGAACCCGTCTTGCTCGCAGTTCATCGTCTATTATAATTGCTTTTATTTTTTTATCCATATTCTTTGATGTTTCAGGTTGTTAGTTATTTGTTGCGCAAAGCATTGTTAATCAATCAGTAAAAAGACCTAGCCAACAACTAATAACATTTATAAATTAGTATCTTAATCCTGAAATCGTTGTTTTTTTTGCATAATATTATTCAAAACTTCATAATTTCATAATTTCAAAACTTTTCCAGCTTGTCTGGCTTAGGTTTCCATGAGCCAGTTTTAATATATTCGGGAAAAACATTTGGTTTGTAAAAAGAACGATTATCAAAAACTCGCATACATTCCTGTATTCCCTCTGTTATACTTGGGTGAGGGTGAGGGACTTTCATTATTTCTTGTAAGCTATTTCCTGTATTTATCAAGTGAGCAACCGAAATAATAAACGACGAAGCTTGTGGACCTGCTGCTCTCATTCCAAGTATTTTATCCTCACCATCGTCGCTAAGTAGAATTTTAACAAAACCATCTGTATTTCGCATAGCTATAGACCTTGTAACTAAACTATTAGAATAGCAGACCATTTTATAAGCTATGTTTTTCTCACGAAGCATTTTTTCGTTCATTCCTACGGCAGCAACCTCTGGTTTAAAGAACATTAGAGTAGAAAGGTTGTCATAGACTATTGGGTTTTCTATGGTGTCAGAAATTGCTCTTGCGGCATATCTGCCCTGCAATTGTGCTACGCTGTATAATTGCAAATGTCCGGTAATATCGCCAACTGCATAAACTGATTTATCTTTATGTCCAATAACTTTGCACGTTTCATCAACAGGTAAAAAACCTCGTTCGTTTGGTTCAATACCTATATTTTCCAAGCCCAAATTTTCTGAATTAGGCACTCTGCCAATAGCAATTAAGGCAATATCTATTTCTAAAACCCTGCTATGCCCATCTTTATAATCCAAAACAACTTCCAAGTAATCTTTTTTATAACGAATTTCTCGTAAAGATGCTGTATAATGAATTTTCACACCATTATTTTCAAGATTTTTGGAAACAAATTGGCTAACATCTTCATCTTCAAAAGGTAATACTAAATTTGTGCGGTCTAACAGGTGGACTTCTGTATTCTTGTAATTAGAGAATATAGTTGCAAATTCGCAACCAATTATTCCTGAACCAATTATGAGCATTCTTCCAGGAAATTTTTTTAAGTTTAAAATACCGTCGGAATCATAAATTCTTTTTTGGTCTGTCTTGTAACCAGGGAGTTGGCGTGGTCTTGCTCCAGTTGCTATAACAAAATTATCAGATACTATAATTTCAGTTTTTTCGTTGTTTTTGATTTCAATTTTTTTATCATCAATAAATTTAGCTTCTCCATATTTTATTGTTATTGAGCCTTTTAAGTTCTTTTCTGGAGCAAAAGTTTCTATTTGTGATAAAATATGATATTGTTTTTCTTTTGCTGCCTGAATAACTGTTTTTTTTACTTTCTGGAAATCTACCATCAAACCAGATGCTCTGTAACCTCTTGATACATCAGATGCTATGGCGTAATCTTTGGATAATTCCCACATCGTTTTAGAGGTTAAAGCTCCGTTCATTATTCCTGCTCCGCCAACGTCTTTTTTTTCTACAATACAAATATTTTTACCAAAATCCAAAGCTCGCATTGCAGTAGCCGATCCACCTGGTCCGCTTCCTATTATTATTATATCAAATTTTTCCATTTTTAAAAGCAGTAAAGTTATAAAGTTAAAAGTTGGCTACCCACGTAAAGTTGAACAGCAATTGCACTCGTCAGGTGTTTTTCACCTGACGCTTTACAGGCGGTCAGGTGAAAAACACCTGACCGAGGCAATATGTTGAAAATTAGCTTTGTCTAACTTTACGTGGGTAGCCTAAAAGTTTATAAAGTTGAGACTGTTCACTTTTGTAAAGTAAAAAAACACATAGGCAGTTTTTTTTTCAATAATCTGTTTTACAGTTGTTTATAAATTAAAATACACAAACATTGTTCTAATTATTCGCCACTCCCTACATCACAGTGTTGGTTTGATTATCAAGCATTTACAAAAATATGTTTTTATTTTATTTTATAACTTTACATGATAAAAGAGGGGGACATTAGGGGGACAAAATAATTATAATAAATTGATTTTCAGGTAAATATTTTTTGTTTAATATTGGCAATATATCTCTATTTTCTATTAACCAACACTGTTATATAGGGACTACCAATTATTCGTAATTATTGATAACATACCAAATTATTAAGAAAAGGACATTTTAATTACTTTAA
>JAOZQN010000244.1 GCA_029932195.1 Bacteroidales bacterium
GTGTAACATATTGGGGGAGTTTAGCTTTTAGCAGTTGGCTTTTGGCGATTGGCTTTTGGCGATTGGCGATTGGCAGTTGGCTTTTGGCTTTTGGCGATTGGCTTTTGGCTTCGCAAAGCGAAAAAGATTAGAGTGTGTATACTAAAAAAGGTTTATTTGTTTATTAGGTTGTATATTAATTGATTACAAAATGTAAAAAATAAAGATTTTAACCTAATTCAGTATAACATCTCATGGGGCTATTGCTAAGGTGTTAAAAGTTTAAAGTTATCAAGTTTAAAGTTCGTTCCATTTTTTAAGTAAAAAAACAGTTTCATATAATCATATTAAGCTACTATACAGCAGTTTAAACAAGGTGATAATACTTGAAAAATTTCAAAAAGTGGAACGAACTTTTAACTTTATACTTGCAACTTTTTAACTCCTTAGGCTATTGCTATTGGCTTATTTTTTATCGCTTTGCGAAGCCAAAAGCCAAAAGCCAAAAGCTAAAAGCTAAAAGCCCCCAATATGTTACACTCTCAATTCATATTTTAAAAACTTATAATTTATTATATTATTCCAACAAATGTTTTTTAGAATTATTTTTCCAACCAGCCCATGATTCCGTTTCGGTAAAATAAATTGTTATATCTGCCCAAGACTCTGTGTCTGTGAAATATATGGATTTATCTGCCCATGATTCTGTTTCGGTAAAATACCAAAGTCCTTTGTTTCCTGTTGCCCACGATTCTGTATCTTCTACATACACAACTAAATCTGCCCACGACTCTGTTTCAGTTACATACACAGTAAAATCTGACCACGATTCGGTGTTGGTTACGTATATTGTTTGTGCATTTGCAGAAACAGAAAATAATACTGATAATAGAATTAAATAGATAGTTTTTTTCATGATAAAGATGTATTAAAATAGTTAAAATTAATGGATTAAAAAGAATATTTTACCTTTTTTAAACGGTTTTTTTCTGTTTTTATTTTCCAATGCAAATATAATATTTATTCTAGAAACAACAAATTTAAAGTAAATTAGCATAAATACAAAGACTTGTGTTGTAGTAACTCTCTGCCAGCTTATCTACACAAAACGGGCTTACTTTAAAAAATTAGAAAATTTGAAATTACAAATTGGCTACCATCTAAAAACTAAACTTTTAATAAAAACAAAATCCAAAATTATTTTATTTCTATTTTTTGAACTTTATTATTTCCATAAAAAATAGGGAAATACATTAACTCTGTTTTTGCAGGATTTAAGGTATATGTTCCTGAAAAACGGGGCATTAATTCTATTACAAATTCATATTTTCCCATTTCTAACTCTTCGCAAAATATTGAAGTATGTGTTTTAAAATACTGACGATGAACTTCGTTGTTGGCATAGGAACTTTTTTTGCCATTATACGAGCAACCAGCAGGAATAGGAATTTCCAACATTACATATTCCGCTTTTTTCTTGACTTTTAAGTCTATTATTAGTCTCACTTTTTCGCCAGCAATTAACGATTTTTCGGTTAAATTCTTTCCTTTCTTATCAAAAAATGAAGTTTTTATTTCAAAATATTCAGAACTTTGTTTTGGCTCTTTCTCCCAATACTGCTGAAAAACAGACAAATATATTGGAAAAGTTCCTTTTTTAGAAATATTTAGTTCAGCAAAATCCGAAACTGTTGTTTGATACGGAAACTCTGTAATTGTTTTATTTATCGAGCCAGTAAATATAATTTCTGATTCTTCAATCATTTTTTCTTTTTTCAAATATTCTGGTAAAATATTTTCAATAATTAAGGACGACTCATAAGTGTTTTGCCAATATCCAGAACTTCGTTGTTCAAAAAAGTAATTTCTAATTTTTTGAAGTATTTGCTCGTCGTAATCGGTAGCTTTTAAAATTCGATATGCAGATAGTGTTAATAAAATATTACTGTTGTAAATGTGCCTTTTGTTCAAGGTATCTTTAAAATAAATATTCCCATACATGGTTTCTTGCTGATATTTTAAAATAGAATCAACAGAGTATTTCATGTTTGCTTGTTGTTTTAATTCAATTAGTTCAAATTGGTTTAACAAATTAAATTTGTAATGATCATGTTTTTGCTTTTTTATATTTTCATCAACCTCCTTAATATACTTATTAATAATTATTTGCGAGTCTGATAATTTTAACATTTTTAATATTTTTATCTGATTTTGAATATTTACGGAGCTAAAACGCCATAAAAAATTAGAAGGATATTGTGAAGACAGAACATTATAATTTTTATCTCTTGCCATATAAAGAGCTTCGTAAACATGCAAACTTATCCAATAATTTGAATTTCCATTTGCCCACCAACCCCACAGTCTATCGTTGTTTTGATTGTTTTCTAAGCGTTTTATTATCTTTTTAACTTGTGATTTTTTCTTAAATTTTTCGCCCTTATATTTTTGTATAGTTTCTTCAAATAATAATGCTTTTAATTTTGATGCTAATTGTTCGTTGCAATAATACTTATAATTTATTATCCTTGCCGTTTCCGACATAAAAACATCTAATTCGTTTGATAAAACAGATAATTTGACCTCTCCATTGTATTTTTTCGTATCTATTGAAAAAGAAGTATCTTTATCCAAAACAAAAAACTCGCCTTTTGACAACTCTATGCCAATTGGAAATACTGGGATTTCTCTTTCTTCACCATCAAAATATCCATCTTCTTTTTCAAGGAAATATTTTACTTTTACGGTGTCCTTTTTTGCCACAAATTGCAAACTGTCGATTATAGAATTTATACAAGTAGCTTGTTTTTGCCAAATTAAAGAATCGTTTATTTCAAAATTTGTTTGCAACTCAATTGTATCTGAAGTATAGTTCATTGTTTTTCCTATAGATTGAACACTATCGCTCATTATCAGAAAGTTAGGGACAGCAAGTTGCGACATTAATGGCTTAAACGACTTTATACTGCCCTGTGTTTGCCCACTTTGTTTTTTGCCGTTCATAGCCAAATAATAGGTTGACCAATTTGTAATATCGTCGGGAAATGTTACTTCAAATTTTGCCTTGCCATTTTCGTCGGTGTTGAGTGTTGGTTGCCAAAAAGCATAGTCAGAAAAATTATTTCGTATTGCACTATGCTGAAATGCCGAATTAAAAAAACTATTATCGTTTAAAATACTTCCTTTTGGATAGGCAAGATTTTTGTTTGCACCACCACCTTTTTTTGTGGAAATAATAATAACTCCATTTTCCGCTCGTGAACCATATAATGCAGTAGCAGTAGCACCATCAAGGGTAGTTATTTCAGAAATATCATCTGGATTTATATCATTTGAGCCGTTTCCAAAATCTGTGCCTCCATTTATAGAAGTGTTATCTACTGGAACTCCATCGATAATATATAGTGGTTGATTATCATCACTAAATTCTGTAAATCCTCGCATAATTACACGTGTAGAAGCACCTGGTGCTCCTGATGCAGCTGTAATATTTACACCTGCAACCTTTCCTTGCAAAGCATTTAAAGGATTCCTATTTTTATTAGTAGTAACAGAATATCCAATCATTTTTTCAGAACGTTTTATTTCTAAACCTGTAACCACAACTACACCTATTTCCAAGTCATCTTGAAATAAAACAACATCTATTATTGTTTTTCCTCGCACTGCAACAGCTTGTGTTTCCATGCCCATACTTCTAAAAATTAAAGAGTCAGATTCTTTTACTTGAATAGAATAATTACCATCAAAATCTGTAATAGTTGCCGTGTTTCTAATTTCTTTACTTTGGATAAAAAAATCTGAAATACCTTCTCCATTTTCATCAACAACCCTTCCTTTTATTTTTATAAGCTCTTCTTTTACTGGTTCTAAATAATATTTTTCTTGATTCGATGTGATTTTCTCGTTAAAATACCCTTGCTTGGAAAAGTTGAACCCAATTCCTTTTTTGACAATTATTTCAAATCTTCCAAGAGAATCTGAAAAAACGAGATATGAATTATCAACTGGAGTAATCCAAACATTTTCTATTGGCAAATTAGTTTTTCTATCATAAATTGTAGCAACAATTGTATCAGAAAACACATAATCATCAAAAAGTTTGGACATTTTAACATTCAGCAAATAAACTCCTCCAATTGCATTTTTATTAAAATAATTTTCAGCCAAAATACTAAATGTGTCTTTTTTATAATCATCTTTTATTTTAATTTTCTGATAATTTATTCCGTAAGGTCTTATTTGCAAAGAATCGTAAACCTGATATTGTGCATCGGGGAAAAATAATGTAAGCGTATAAAAACCAGTATTTAAGTAATCAAAATTAGTTTTATCACCTCCAAATATTTTTGTTCCTTTGTTATTGGAAATTAAAATATTTAAAATAGGCAAAGAATCTTTATTCTGCTCAAATTCAGCTGTTAATTTCGTATTGGAAGTGTAATAATTGTAAAAATCATTATCAGATTCATTATATTTATAATTGTAACGATTTCTATCTTCGTCTAAATTATTACCCGACCGTCTTAAAGAATAAATATACTGTTTTCTGTCTTCTTCAAGTTTTGCTTTGGTATATACTTCTGATTTATAACTGTATAAGTTCTTTTTGTGTTGCCAAAACAAATATCTGTAATTTTGATGATATTTTTTCGGATAATCCGTTTCTGTATTTTTGCTACGCATTTTTATTAATTTATTAAAAAACTCGTATTCAAAATACCGTTCATAATGTAAAAAATGGTTGTTTGAGTCCAAAGTATTGAGTTCAATATATCCATAAAAAACAGGAGCAATAATATGAGAATCTCTATATTTGTTATTATTAAGGAGAAAAATATTTTCTTTATTTTTAATATATGCGTATTCTAAATTTGAAGGTGAACGATAAAATAAAAAATATCTGTATAAATTATCCTTCTCCGCTTGTGTGAATTTAGGCGATTTTTTATAAACAGTAATATTTTCATATTCAATATCTGAGTTAAAACTAAAAACAGTCTTTTTATGATGCGGAAAATAAATGCTATCAAGTTTGTAAAGTTTATCATAAGTTCGTAGCTCAATATTATGATAACCACTATCTATTCTAAAAGAATAAAAATTATTTTCAGACCATATAAAATATACTGGAGCTTTATCTACATAAATAATATTTATAGTTTCAGTTTTTTCAAAATTATGAATAAATGGAGCAAATTGAGTTAGCGAGTCCGAAGTGTTCTCGTAACTATAATAAATTGAATTTTCTGGATATATAAATTTATAAAATTCCATTGTATCCAATCTGAAAATTTTACTTGCCTGTTTATAGTTCTGTTTTTTTAGATGTATATTATTATACTTATTATTTTGTTTTGTTTTTATAGAAAAATTATTTATCCACTTTTTTTGTTTTGTTCGTTCTTGGAAGGCAGGAATAGTTGGAGCGGTGTAATCAAATTTTTGAGTAAGCCCAAAAGCAGTTATATCAACATTTTGCACAGGCTCTCCTTTTGCATCTGTTACGGTAAGTTCTATTTCCGAAGTTTTTCCAGGATAAATTACTGTTGGTTGTTTTACGCTGACAGATAACATATTATGATAAAAAGGAATATCATAATTTTCTTCTACCATTTCTCCTTCCCATAAATATTCAATAGAAATACTATACATTTTTTTCTGAGATGCTTTATTGGAATAAAATAAAGAATCGGCAAAACCACGCTGTAGCTCTTTGTTTGCGGCATAAATAAAATAGTTAAATTTTAGTTTGCGAGGATTGTGAATATAAATAAAAACCGAATCTTTTGTCCTTCCAGGATTACATCTTAATTTTGAACTGTGTTCAGTAATACCATGAAGGGAGTAATTTAAAAAATCAATTTTTGTATTGGCAGTAAAATTATCGGAGCTAAAAGTATAGTAACAAATTGCTTGATTAATTTCTTTTTTGATAGGCAGTTTTATATTTTCCTTATAAATTAACTCATCGTTTTTATCAAAGGCTGATAATAAACCTGTTTTTTGTTTTTCAATATCATTTTTTTTGAAATAAAAATTTATGGAATCGTTTATATATTTATAATTAAATTTTTGCGAAAAATGTTTGTAATAAACAGATCTCTCTTTATTAACAGCCTCATTATCAGATGTTTTCATAGTCGCCGAAATTTCATATCCAAATGAAGCTGTCGGCATTATTGAGTCTGGAATAATTATTTTTGTTTCGCCAATTGCATCTAATTTTTGATTGTGTTTCCAAACAGTGTCTGGAATAAAAGTGTAATCTAAAAAAGGATTTTCTCTTCCGTTAGATTTACTAAAAACAACTATTTCTACATTGGCATCAAGCAAATTCATTTCATTTTCGTCGGTAGCTTTTAGATAAATAGAAAATGGTTTCCCCTTATAATGATTTTTTTGCGAAGTTCGCATAGTAAATTTACTTTTAACTAATTCGTATTCCTCAAACATAAATGACTTGCTTATCAGGCATTTGCGTGGACTTGTTTCTAAATATATTTTGTAATTTTTATCCAAAAGAATATCCAAACTGTCGTGCAAAACAAATTCGTAGGAATATCCACCGTTTCTATATGGCTCTATTTCAGCAATTTTTATTTTTTTACTTGGATAATAAATACCCTCCAATATAACACTAACTTTTTTATTAATAGGTTTGCCTTTTTTATTTATAACAAAAGCCTTAAATTTAACAGTATCCAAAGGTTTGTATTTTGGCTTGTTAAAAACCATATAACCAATGTATTTACGACTATAATTTTTACAATAATAATAACAATCATCATTAAATTTACATTGATACCACTCATACCAATTTTCTCTAATTCTATTATATTTCCAAAAAGTATTTCTGGGGTGTCTTATTGTATTATAAACTGGCAACCAAGTGTAAATTAATGGCTTAGAATAAATTATTTTGCGATAAGTTCTAAGAGCTAACGGGTTGTATCTATCTCTTTCTAATTTATAAAATGATTTATTTCCGTTGTATTCTACCCTTAAAAGTCCTTTTTTATTAGATTTAGAAATTTTGTATGTCTGAGATGCCTTATCAAACTTAATTTTTTTTGCTCTAATTGATAATTTAGCATCAGAAATTATATTTCCTTCTTTATCAGATATTTGAAGACATAAATCTGTTCCGTTATCAACTACATTTACCAAAATACCCGAAACTGTTATTAGCTCATAATATAGAAAATTTTGCTCTACTCGGACTTTTAAATAAGCTCCTTGCTCCAATTCTTTTTCATAATAAGAATTTATAAGAAAAGAATCTACCTTTGTATGCAAATATTTTTTTTCTAATATTTTTTCATTTCTAAAACGAAAGCCTTTTTTTATAATTTCTTTGGTTTCTTTTTCCGATATTTTATAAATATAGTTATAATAACTTTTTTCGGAACTATTTGTTAGCCTTTGCGAAAACGAAATTGCAGGAATAATACAGAGTAAAATTATAAGATATTTTTTCATTTTTTTTAATTATGAAGTTGATATTTAATTAAATCCGTAAAAATCAGTTCAATCCATGTCATTAATGTTCCCAAACACCGCAAAAATAGGAACACGGATAACACGGATTAAACTGATTAACACGGATTTATATTTTTCTATAAAATTATTGTAATTAAAAACTAAGCACTTAAAACTAAAAACTTTTTAATAAGACTTTGTATCGTTCCAAATAGCAATATTAAATCGTTTGTTGATACTTACGTTTTCGTCTGTTACTCCAAAATATCCTGCAAAATATACATCTTTACCATCGGCATACATGCCCATAATTCCCTGACTACTACTATTTGCCAAACCCTCGCCGAGTTGTCTCCATTCGCCATCTACAAAAACGGCTACATGATTTAGTGGTTGGTCGTCGCTATATTTTTTATCAAAAAAACCACCTATATAAACCATTCCATCTGAGTCCACAGCAATATCTTGAACAGTGTAATTATTACTCCAACTGGCATAAACTCCCATGCTCATAGCCTCCCAACTTGTGCCAGTCCATTTTGCAACTCCTTGAGAACGAATATCTCCATTTACAAATTTAAAACTTCCGCCTGCATATAAATTTCCGTTTGCATATTCCAAAGTAAGCACATAATTATCGCAACCACTGGCAAGTGCCGACCAATTTTCGCCGTCCCATTTTGCAACATAATTAGCAGAAACACCGCCTGCTTCAGTAAACTCGCCTCCAACATACAAATTTCCATTACTATCTGTCGTTAATGATCTCACATGACCGTTTACTCCTGTGCCAACTGCCTCCCACTTTTTTGTGCTAATATTAAATCGTCTAATATACTTTAAGGCAGCACTATCGGTATTAAAATGTCCACCTCCAATATAAACATAATCGCCTACAATTTCTATATCGTAAACTCCTCCACCTGTGGGACCTCGTTGTTGCTCTTCGTCGTAAAAATCTATATCTCTCAGATTTTCCCAAGTCTCAGTTTGAACATTAAATTTTCCTATTCTTCCAGCAACTATTCCTCCTATCTGCGAAAAATCGCCTCCAAAATATAAATTGCCTTCGCTGTCCTCCACTCCACATCTAATGAAATTGGAGTGAGATTCATCTATTCCAGGAACTTGTTCCCATTCATTAGACGATGGTATCCAACGGGCTAAATTTTTCATATCCCAATTATTATCTGCATGCAAAAATGCTCCGCAAACATAAATTTTGTTATCCGAACTTGATTTTACTACTTCAAAAACTTCTCCTCCGTCAATTGTTCCGTTAAAATCAAGAAACCAGTGGTCGTTTGATAATGTAGCTGATATTGAGTCGTCTGGCTTCTCGCAAGCAAAAGATAATAACAATAATAAAATAATCGTGGGTAGTGTTAATTTTTTCATGGATATTTGTTTTAATACCAAACCGTAGTCAAAATGATGATTTAGAAAATGAATTGTTTTTTGATTATTTGATTTATAAAAAATCTTGCATAGCCTTAGCTATGGAATTTTTTTTTAAGAAAAATAAGTAAAAAAGAAACTTTTTATATTCATTATTTTGACAACGGTTTGGTATAAGATTAAAAATTTAATAATTTCAAAATTACTACTTTTTTTTGAAAAATTGTAATTATTAAAAAAATAAATTTCACATGTGTTTTTATTTTTTGTTTTTTTAACAGTTATTGTTACTGAAGTTTCGGAGTTTGTAAATTCTTTATTTAAAGCTCATTATTAATGTGA
>JAOZQN010000838.1 GCA_029932195.1 Bacteroidales bacterium
TTTTTAACTTTTTGATATTTAAGATGTTATAAACTCCGAAACTTCAGTTAATTATTAAGCAAAAGCCAATTAAAAACTTAAGACTAAAAACTTAACACTCTTCTTTACTGAATCTGACTTAAAAATCTAACATCATTTTCAAAAAAGAGCCTTAAATCTTTGATTCCGAATTTTAGCATAGCAATTCTTTCCAGTCCCATTCCAAAAGCGAAACCAGTGTATTTTTCGCTGTCAATATTTGAACTTTCCAATACATTTGGGTCAACCATTCCACAACCAAGAATTTCTAACCAGCCTGTGTATTTGCAGACGTTACAACCTTTGCCTCCGCAAAGTGTGCAAGAAATATCCACTTCCGCAGATGGCTCTGTAAAAGGAAAATAGGAAGGACGAAGACGAATTTTTGTCTCTTCGCCAAAAAATTCTTTAGCAAAATAAAGCAGAGTTTGTTTTAGGTCGGCAAAAGAGACGTTTTCGTCGATATAAAGTCCCTCTATTTGATGAAAAATACAATGAGCACGTGCAGAAATAGCCTCATTTCTAAACACCCTACCTGGAACAATTATTCTAATTGGCGGGTCATTATTTTCCATGACTCTAACCTGCCCATTTGAAGTATGAGTTCGTAGTAAAATATCGGGATTTGTTTCTACAAAAAACGTGTCCTGCATGTCTCTTGCGGGATGTTCTTTTGGGAAATTTAGTGCTGAAAAATTATGCCAATCGTCCTCAATTTCAGGACCTTCTGCTATTGCAAAACCAAGACGATTAAATATTTCTATAATCTCATTTCTAACAATAGAAATTGGGTGTCGTGTGCCAAGATTTACAGAATCTCCAGGAAGTGTAAGGTCAAGGTCTTTTTTTCCTGCATCAACAGTTTTTAATGCTGATTTTAAGACATTTACCTTGTTTTCTACGGCATTTTTAAGTTGGTTTAAAATTTGCCCATATTCTTTTTTATCTTCCGCAGGAATATTTCTAAAATCTTTAAAAAGATTGGTAACAATACCGCCTTTTTTAGACATATATTTTATCCTAAACTCCTCTATTTCATCTACTTTATCGGAAGTATAATTTTCTGCTTCGCTTATATATTGTTTTATATTTTCAATCATGTTTTTTTGTTTTTTGATTTTGGCTGTTGGCTTTTGGCTTTCTTTACTCGCTTTGCGAAGCCAAAAGCCAATATCCAAAAGCCAATAACTTATTTTACAATTTCCATAGATATAATTTTCACGTCTTCTTTTGGTCTGTCTCCCGAACCTTTTTCTACTTTTTCTATTGCTTCAAGAACTTCCATTCCTTCAACAACTTCGCCAAAAACAGAATACTGTCCGTCAAGAAATGGAGTTCCTCCAATTGTTGTGTAGTCGGCACGTTGTTCGTCGGTAAATTGTGTGTGTGCTTGCTTTTCTAATTGGTCTAACTCTTGGTTTGACATAACTTTTCCTGTTACCATGTAGAATTGTGAACCAGAAGAACGACGTGTAGGATTGCCTTGATCACCAGTTCTTGCGGCAGATAAAGCTCCTTTTTTGTGATAAAATTTAGGACAAATTTCGGCTGCAATTGTGTATCCAGGTCCGCCGCTACCAAGTCTTGCTGTTGCGGAAGCATCTCTTGAATCTGGGTCGCCTGCTTGTGCCATAAATCCTTCTATTACTCGATGGAACAATAGTCCGTCGAAATAATTTTCTTCTACAAGTTTTACAAAATTTGTTTTATGAGACTCGGTTTCGTTATACAATTTTATTGTAATATCTCCTTTGGTTGTTTTTACTAATACTTTGGTTTCCATTTGAGTGTTGTTTACGTTTTGTGATGTTGAGCAACTTGCAAAAATTGCTACAATAAATACGGATAATAATAAAGTTTTCATTTTCATTTCAATTTGTTTGTTATTTACAGAACGTTCTTACTCATTTCAAAAGCGGTAAAAAATCGGTCTATCTTTTTGTATTTGTTATATTTCAATTCATTAATAAAAGTTTTTCGTTCGTATTGTATAAATTCATGATTAATTGAAAGTAATTCAATCAAAGAATTTATTTTTTTTCGTGTTTCGTTATTTAGTCTCTGGACGGAAATAGGTAATAAGCAATCATACAGTGTGTTATCTT
>JAOZQN010000839.1 GCA_029932195.1 Bacteroidales bacterium
GACTCGGTGAAACTTTGTGTCCATGTGTGAGCAGAGTTCCAATTAGCAGTATCTATTTCTGTTATTCCACTTGACAGATGACTAATAAAGAAAGGGTCTGACTCGGTGAAACTTTGTGTCCATGTGTGAGCAGAGTTCCAATTAGCAGTATCTACTTCTGTTATTCCACTTGACAGATGACTAATAAAGAAAGGGTCTGACTCGGTGAAACTTTGTGTCCATGTGTGAGCAGAGTTCCAATTAGCAGTATCTACTTCTGTTATTCCACTTGACAGATGACTAATAAAGAAAGGGTCTGACTCAGTGAAACTTTGTGTCCATGTGTAAGCAGAGTTCCAATTGGTGGTATCTGTTTGGGTTATGCCACCAGCAGGCGAACTGTTAAAAGCTGCAACTGTAAGATAATTACTAAGTTGTGAGCTTTTTACAATATTGTTCCAACTGCCGTCATAATAATAAGAAAAAATGTTTTTTTCTACATTATATACAAGGAGTCCTTCTGCAGGCGAGTTTATCGCATTCATTTGTGCTAATGTAAGACGAGGAATTAATATTCCTTTATCGGTCGCATCTGTTTGAAAAATCGCCGATGTGTTTGGAGATTCTGTGCCAAGTGCAAGTTGTCCTGTTGGTGTTATTGCTAAAACAGTATTATTGGTATAGTCGGAAGATAAATTAAATCCATGTTTGAATACTAAATTATCTTCAACATTTCCAATATCCCAAGAAGAGTAGAAACCTTTACTAGCCCCATAAGAATTAGTTAAGCGTATATAAGCAGTATCTCCCTGTTCTATGAATTTTTTTATTGTTAACGGGTAAAAAGATGTTTGATCTCCTATTCCAAAGTTCTCATTTTTTTGATACAATCCAACACTATTCGCTGAGTTGTTGTCTGTTACAATATAATTACCTTGCCCAGAGGCATAGTTACTAATTAAAAGCATTACAAAAAATAATGCAATCGTTATAAAATAAGGGAAGGTAATTTTGTTGTTCATTTTCATGATAAAAAGGTTTTAGTTGTTAATAAATAATTAGAATAATACTGAAGTAAGTAGATTGACAATTTTAAATTTACGATTTACGATTGGTTTACACTTGAGAATAAAAATATTATGAAATAAAAAAATATTGTTTGTATTTGTCTATCTACTTACCTATTTTATTTTTTGCAAATGTAAAAAATAAAAAATAAAACAATTACGGATTTGAGCAACTGGTTTTCTTATTTTTTGCAAAAAGTAATAATTTGGGGGCTTATTTTCATTTTATTTTGTTTTATTTGCATTTTATGCAAGGAGGTCTTGATTTTTGCGAAATATGCAAATCTTTTTTGTTGTATTTGCATTTTATGCAAAAAAAAAAGGACTATTATTTTGGAAAAACAATTTTTTAATGAAAAATAAAACCGTAGAGACGTACTTTATCACGTTTCCATGAGAAATATATATTGTATTTTACAAAATAAGACATGATAATTCACATCTACATGGATACGATATATTTTCTTCGTAGCACAAACTTTGACAAAAATATAACAGAGGTTAAAATTGCCTTTTTCTTTTTTTAGTTAGTTCCTTTTATTATCTTTGTTAAAAATTTACTAATTAGTGTGCGTCCATAAAGTCGGCTATTTTACGAATTAGACCTACATTTTTTTTTGAACTAACTTATTTGCAGCCCACGATTGTCATCGTGGGTTATCAATAGGTCGTCCTTACGGACTTTATGGACGCTCACTAATTATAACGGATTTTTGTTGAAATTATAAATCATTTGAGAGTGTAACATATCGGGGGGGAGTGTAACAAGTTACAGGTTGCAAGTTTCGCAAAGCGAAAGAAAAATGATTGTTTTTTTATGAAAAATACTACTCTACATGATGATTTTTAAAATGAGATAAAAATATATTATTTTTCAAAAAAACAATTTACAAGAAGTTTGTAGAGACGTTACATGTAACGTCTTTACTAAATTGTTTTTTATCAAATTTTATATTTTTTTATCAAATAAAAAAAACATCATGTAGAGTAAATTTCAACAGAGCTCGCTGTAATCATAAAATTTACTGATTATAACGTATTTTGTTGAAATTTGTATAAGTCTCTAAATTTCATA
>JAOZQN010000245.1 GCA_029932195.1 Bacteroidales bacterium
GATGCAGACGACTGGTGGACAGGAGTTACATATTTTTATAACGACCCCTCTGGCTGGCAAGTTCCCGCAGGAAATTTGAATGTAGGACAAGGATATATCTATTATTACTACGAAGAGACTCTTAGTTTTGAAGGTGAAATTAATTATAATGTCGCAGGATATTCAACTTCTGCCGCCTATACCACTCATGCAGGAAATGCTGCAAATGGAGACCCTTACACAAATTTTGATGGCTGGTTACTCGTTTCAAATCCATATCCATCTGCATTAGATTGGACTGCGATGAATTTAACAGATGTAAATAACACTGTTTATTTTTACGATGATGGAGTTGATAACTATAAGTATTATACTGTCGCAGGACCTACTTATAATTTTGGAATTACAGTAAATGGAGGTTCTCAACACATTGCTTCGGGGCAAGGATTTTTCGTGAAATCAGATAATGCTGTAGGTGGAACATTTACAATACCAAATGCTGCAAGAGTTCATAATACACAAGCATTTTGGAAAGGTGAAACACCTAAATCACCAGACAATTTAATTCGTTTGCAGATTGATTATCAAAATTATACAGATGAAATGGTTGTCCATTTTAACGAAAATGCAACAATAGAATTTGATGGAGACTACGACGCATACAAACGTTTTTCGTGGAACGCCGAAGTGCCACAAATTTATACTCTTAATGATGATAAAAATACAGAATTTGCAATTAATACTTCAATACTAAATCTCTCACAGGTAATTCCGCTGGGATACAAAGTTGGAACAACCGATGAATACACAATCAGACTTACAGAATTAACAGCTATGAATTTTGATTATATATTTTTGGAAGACTTAAATGAGGGTGTTTTGACAAATCTTTTTGAACAAAGTGAATATACATTTTTACCAGAAAGTGCAAATACCGAAGATAACCGATTTTTATTACATTTTGGTATGAATCAAGCACCTACGGTTGTTTCTACAATTGAGAATCAACAAACTGATGAAGATGCTGAATTTACTCTAAATGTTCAAAATAAATTTGAAGACTACGATATGGAGGACAGTTTTACTGTAAATGCAAAACAATCAGACGATAGTAATTTGCCTGCATGGTTAATATTTAGTAATGAAACAGAGACTTTTACAGGAACTCCTTTAAACGAAGACGTAGGAACTTTATCAGTAAAACTAATTGCAACAGATAGTTACGGAGCAATAACCGAAATACCTTTTACAATAGAAGTTATAAATACCAACGACGCTCCAACAGTAACCAACAAACTTGAAGACCAGTTAGCTTACGAAAATAATTTGTGGATATTCCAATTTGCCGAAACCACTTTTACCGACGTTGATTTAGGCGACCAGCTCACATATTCAGCCAAAATAACTGGCGAATCAGCATTGCCATCTTGGATTTATTTTGATACAGAAACAAGAACATTCACTGCAAATCCTATTACCGAAAATATTGGTAGTTACAATATTGATGTAACAGCAACCGATATGTTGGGAGCTTCTGCAATAACAAGTTTTGTTCTTACTATGCTAAATGTGAATGGATTAGAAGAAGTTAATTCTACTGATTATTATGTATATCCAAATCCATCAAGTGGTTTAATAAATATTTATAGCGAGCAAGGATTTTACGAAACCAAAATAACAGTTAGCGATATTACAGGAAAGAAAATTCTTGAAAGCAATACCAATAACATAAAAAATGTAAGTATTGATTTATCTAATTTTAGTAGTGGAGTTTATCTTATTTCAATCATCAAAAATGATAAAGTTATAAATAAACGAGTGATAATAGAATAATATTAAATATCTGAAAATCAAAAACCTTCAAATTTTAATTTGAAGGTTTTTTGTTTCTATACTTTTTCAATTACTTATAAAATAAAAAAAGGATTGCAACATTGCAGGAACTGTAATAATCTCAGCAACAAGATAATATATTTGATTTCATACTTTAAAATCAACTCACTCACTAATCATTGCAACAGCTTTATTTTCGTTACCATTCATTAAAATATTTAAAAAGTGTCCTTCCGAACAAGCAACAACATCAATCACTTTTATTACATTAGAAAACTCTTTATAATTTGGCAATAATTCTGGAAAAATATTTGGCGATTTTTCAAAAAACGATTCGTTAAAAACATTATTCTCTTCGTCGGGATAAAGTGGGAGATATAAAATATTTGCCTCAACAAGATCTTGAAAAAAATGTGTTCCAAATGAGAGTTCTGGTACATAATCTTTTCGTTTTTTTGCAATTTCAATCAAAACAGAAGTATTATTAATCTCTGAATATGTAACATTTACGCCAAGTTTGATGTCTCCCCTGCTTCCCCAGCGTCCAGGTCCCATGAGAATAAATTGTCGTTTTGGTAACAATTTATTTAATTTGCCAACAAGTCTGCCAATAGTTGCAAGCTCATTATAACCAGATAATTCACTATATTTTTGAGGATCAACATAAACTATGTGAGAAATATTTGTAACAGTTCCGTTTGTTATATATTTATTCGCCGAAAAAATAAAATTATTAGACAAAATATTTGTTGGAATTTCTGCTGGTTTACTAATTTCCCCATAACTTTGTGGACGACATTGAAGTAAAAAAAGGTCTTCTCCGTTGTGAGCAAATTCAATATCTATTGGATACGAAAATTCTTTTTGGAGAACAGACATCATAGAATTAATTTTTTTCAAAAAATCGGTATTATTTATTAAGCCATTGAATGTTACAGAGTAATTATTTTTATTGAAATTCATGCCAAAACGCTGAACTTGTTGCACAAATCCATTCGTAACCAAAGAAACTATTTGATTTATTTTCGGATATTTTTTTCCATATTCTTTTAAAAGTGTATCAATTTTAACCGTTTCAAAACTACGTTTTTCTAAGTTGATAAGGTCAATATTTTTAGGTGAATATCTAATTATTTCATCTATTGTTATGGTAGTTCTTAAATTCGGCTTTTTAGGAGCAATAAGAATTGGGTAATCGTCGCTCAGCCTATCCACTGCACGTGTTCCAAGTCCAGGAACAATGCGAAGCAGACCATCTTCTTGTTTTATTCTACTAGACCAACGGTAATTATTTTGCGAAAAAGATACTCCTGCAAATGCTGGAAAAAAATACTTACCTACTTTTTTTCCAATAACTTCTTGTATCATTATTCCCATTTCTTCGTTGTAGTCCAACAAATCTTTTTCTATACGATATTCAATTGGGTCTGGTCCAAAAGTAGAGGCATATATTTCTGCTATTGCATCAGTTAGTTCATCTATTCGTTCTTTTTTTGTGCCTTGATTAGAAATAAATAGACTCTTATATTTTCCTGCAAAAATAGAATATTGTCTATCTTCCAGCAAACTCGTGCTACGAACAATAAGTGGATGTTCGCCAAAATCATTAAGCATTTTAGACAAGCCTTTGATAATTGTGGGGCAAAAAGAAGCGTTCTTAAAAACATGAGCTACGTAAGAATATTCTTTTCTAACTTGGTCAATATCTTTATATTTTTGTTCTACAATATTCTCAAAACTATTGTATTCCATAAAATTTAACAATCCATCGGACACAATAAACCATGTTTTTGGTATTTTAAAATTCGTTGAATAATTATCACCATATTTTGATTTTTCTAGAATTTTGCTTGACAAAAATAATCCCGAAGCTTTACCACCTAGTTTTCCATAACTTTTTTTTGGATAGATTATATTATTTGTAAGTTCGTTAATTTCGCTAATATCTATAAAATTTTTAGCTATTTTTATAAAATCTGCTTGGTCGCTCAGCAAACGCCTGATAAGACTTACTCTAAGATTTTTTTCACGAATAGGACTTAATAACAAACCCTGGTTTTTAAGATGATAATAGCGTTCAAGAATATTAATAATTTTAGAAAGCGAAAGATTACCATTTCCCATAAGATTAATCAAAAAGCTTGACTGGTCGTATTTTATCCATCGGCTAATATTATCAAGAATTTCTTGCTCGTCTAAATATTTATTTGTTACTTCAAAAATTTTATCACTTATTTCAAACTCATCTTTTTCACTTTTTGTCCGATAAGGAAAATTAGATTCTTTAAATAATCCACTTTCTTTTTCTTCGGAAGGATTATAATAATCAAATAATTTTTCGGCTTCGCTAATTCTTTTCCAAGATAAATAATTAACCATTTTTCGCGAAATACTAATTAATAATTTTGGATTGGTCTTTTTTAATAAATCCAAAATTTTCCACGACTCCGATTTATTTATTTTCTTATTATGATGTTTATCTTCAAAAATAGATTTTAAATGTTGATGAAAAAGATATGATTTTATTTGGTCGGTAATATTTTCAATTAATTTTTTCTCTTCTTTTAAGAAAGGTCCGTAATCGCTTTCGGGTCTTGCTTCGGAATAAAAAACTTGCAAACTTCCAACTGTTTTATTTTCTAAAATAATATCTGAGTTCAGCTCCCATTTTGTTTCGTTAAAATTAGACGATTGAAAAAGTTGTTTTTTATATGTAATTTTCGCAAAACAAATACAGGGATATTGCCAACCAGAAGGAATTATTTTTGTTAAATGTTGAAAAAGCTCATCTATACTTTTTTCTTTATCAGACAATAATTCTTGAGTTTCATACATGCAGTTTAGCTCTTTGGCTCTCTCTTTCAACTCATAAATTAAATCTGTTTGTATTTTATTATTTTCCATTTTTTATAGGATTGTATTTTTGAGTGGCTCATTATTGGCTTTTACAAAAAGTTAAATTGCTTATAATTATATAATTGTCAGACACCTTAAAAGAGTCTGACAATTTTTATAATAATAATTCAAATTAAAATCATTCCTTTTCCAGTTCTGCCGTCTGCTTTTATATTTATCGGATTTTTTGTTCTCACGTGTTTTACAAATTCTGTCTCTTCAAGTGTTTCTGTTTCCGAAATTTTATCCCAGTTAATTTTATATTGCCCCGAAAAAGGTATTGAAAAATAGAGAACTTGAAAGCTCGTTACATTATGGAAAAAATGTGAAGCCTGACTCATCTCTTGAATCATATTTTTCATTGTTGCTTCTACAATTACTTTTGCACCAGATATTTGACTCCAGTCAACAGGTATCCCAGCCCAAGAGTCGGTAGTTCCCCAACGTCCAAAACCAATTAGCAAATATTTTTTATTTTCATCAACAAGTTTGTTGTTCAACTTCTCAATTTCTTTTGCTATTTTGTAAGTAAACTTGGCATTAAAATTTTCTGGTTTAATATAAACTATATCTTTTATCGTATTTATGATGCCATTTCCTAAAACTTTATCAGAAGAAGTTAAAATATTTTCGTTCATCATTTCTTCTTCTGAAATATCGACCTCTTCTGATGAAACAACCATTGGACGGACTTGTAAAAAACCGAATCGATGCGGAATATCATTGGTATTTTTAGAAAGCGTAACTGCAAATTCTATTTCCACAGGAGCATTGAGAGCTTTTTCGCAAGACTTCATTAGTTTTTTCACAAGGTCGTTGAGTGGGATGTCTTTCATTTGCAAAACAGGAGCAAAAGTGAGTATTCTTGGACCTTTTCCTCCTTGCCCTATCCAAACTCTATCTGACTGAGCATCATAAGTTGAAACAATTTTTTTAAGAGTTCCATCTTCCTCTGCATCAACAATGCTATTGTCAACCATATATTCAGTTTCGTTTACTGGGTCATAATCAGCAGGTTGCCCCATATTTACCGACCAAAATCTCAACTGTGTCTGATACATCATATCCCTTACCGATTTGAACGGCGGATCTTTGCGAGGAAACGCTGGAGTATAAGACCACGAAATTCCACCATCAACAATAGTTTTTCCCAACCCCATAGCCAAATTTACAACACCATCTTCTGGTTTTGCTCCTCCTGTGGGATAGTAATTATAGGAACGGGCTACACCCGAAATTTCTGGATAAAATTTATCATCATGCTTATTACCAACAACTTCTTGGATAATAATAGCCATTTTTTCGTTTTCCGTTTTATGCTTAGTTGCTTTTATGTAATTTTTAGCCGCTTTAAAAAAAGTGGAAGCCCAAACATATTTTATTGCCTCAATCAATTTTTTGAAACGCATATCTACACTTGGCTGATTATTTGGGGTCATTTTTGTGCCATAAATTCCTGCAAAAGGCTCGTGCATAGCATCTTCAAGCATACTTGAAGATCTTATTGCAAGAGGTTGTTTTATTTCCGAAACAATCATTCGTAAATCACTAAGAATATTAAAAGGCATATCTGTTTTCTGAAAAGCAAGAGCAATTCTTTCGTCTGAGATGTTGGATAAAGCTATGTTCCACAAATTGTTATTCTCCATAAAATCATCAAAAATATCTGTTCTGATAACTATCATTTTAGGGATATTTATTTCAAAACTGGAAAACTCTTCTTTTTTAATTTCCGATGCAATAACGGAGTTGATAAATTCTAAACCCTGTGCTTTTCCGCCAAGTTCTCCTTCTCCAAGATAACTGATTTGATTATCTGATTTGAAAAATTTTTTATCTAATTGCATAATATAAATAATTTTGAATGTTAAGAAATGATAGTGATAAATATATAATTCTAAAATAAATGACTATCAAGAAATGAGAGTGGGAGAATAGAGGAATTTAGGAGAGAGTTTTTAGGATAGTAGTGGTATAAAAAACTCCTAAAACTCTCTCCCAAAATTCTAAACCCAACCTCTGTTTTCACAAGCCTGAGCAACTTTATTTACCGAAATTACGTAAGCTGCTTCTCTCATTTTCAAGTCATTTTCTTTTGCAAAATCGCTAACAGACGCAAAAGCTGTGGTCATTTTTACATCCAATTTAGAAAGCACTTCGTCTTTTTCCCAATAATAGTTCGTATTATTTTGTACTTGCTCAAAATAACTACATATAACTCCCCCCGCATTAGCAAGGAAGTCTGGGATAATAAATATATTTTTTCTATTCAGGATTTCGTCTGCTTCAATAGTAGTAGGACCATTTGCCCCCTCTGCTATTATTTTAACTTTGTTGCTAATTTTAGTAGCAGTTTCTTCATTTATTTGATTTTCAAGAGCTGCAGGAATAAGAATATCAACCTCTTGTTCTATCCATGTATCTCCAGGCAGAATTTCGTATCCAAGCTTTTCTGCTTTATTTTTATCAATACCTCCAAAAATATCTGTAATTTCAAGTAATTCTTTAAGATTAATGCCTTCTTTTTTGCGAAAAGCATAACTTTTTTTATCATCATTGTCCCAAGAAGATACACAAATTGTTTTTCCTCCCATTTTATGATATAATTCTATTGCATACTGCGATACATTTCCAAACCCCTGAAAACTTGCTGTTGTTTTATTTGGCTTAATTTTCAGTTCTTTCAATGCCTCTCTTACTGTAATAATTACTCCATAACCGGTAGCTTCTGTTCGTCCTTGCGAACCGCCCATTCCTATTGGTTTACCTGTTATTGCTCCTGGATATTTTGCTCCAGTAATTGTTTCGTATTCGTCTAACATCCAGAGCATGTGTTGTGGATTAGTCATTACATCGGGTGCAGGAATATCTGAAAATGGTCCTATATTTTTGTATATCTGACGTATCCAGCCTCTGCAAATTTGTTCTTGCTCAAATTGACTCAAATGATGTGGGTCACAAATAACTCCACCTTTTCCTCCTCCCAAAGGAATATCGGCAACAGCAGTTTTCCAGGTCATCCACATAGAGAGAGCTTTTACAGTATCTACAGTTTCTTGTGGGTGAAAACGAATTCCTCCTTTTGCCGCTCCACGAGCATCGTTATGCTGAATTCTAAAAGCTTTAAAAATTTTCCTCGTACCGTCATCCATTCTAACTGATATTGTAAAATGAAATTCTCGCATAGGATTACGCAATAAATCTCGTGTTGCTAAATTTAATTCAAGCAAATCGGCAGCTTTATCAAATTGTTGCTGAGCCGTATGAAATGGGTTATAAGATTTTGTAGTCATAATTAATTAGTCGTTAGTTAGATTTTTAATGTGTTGGTGAAAAAGTAAAAGTAGATAAAAATTTTTTGCTAAAAAAATAAATTACTCTTTTTTTAAGTAAATAGATAGACATAATTAGATACTGTGTTAAAACCCAAATTTATTTTAATATTTTTTTATTTACTATATTTGCAAATGCAGAAAGAAGGCTTTTGGTGATTTTGTGAACCGAAGTCTATCTTGTGTAGTGAGCTTGTAGCTCGTATCCACTCTATTATAACATGTCAATATCAATTACTGCTTCTTTGTATGTATAATTTTTTGCATTACTATACTTCCAAAGTTGTGGTTTGGTAACAAAACTATTTTTTACTCAAGTTTTTTCTGTAAAATTAAATATAATTTTATTGCTAGTAAGAGTTTGGATACGAGCTACAAGCTCGCACCAGCGGGGGCAACAGACAGTTACGGAGCAACAACTGAAATACCTTTTTCAATAGAAGTTATAAATACCAACGACGCTCCAACAGTAACCAACACACTTGAAGACCAGTTAGCTTATGAAAATAATTTGTGGATATTCCAATTTGCTGAAACCACTTTTACCGACGTTGATTTAGGCGACCAACTCACCTATTCAGCCAAAATAACTGGCGAATCAGTATTACCATCTTGGATTTATTTTGATACAGAAACAAGAACATTCACTGCAAATCCTATTACCGAAAATATTGGTAGTTACAATATTGATGTAACAGCAACCGATATGTTGGGAGCTTCTGCAATAACAAGTTTTGTTCTTACTGTGCTAAATGTAAATGGATTAGAAGAAGTTAATTCTACCGATTATTATGTATATCCAAATCCATCAAGTGGTTTGATAAATATTTATAGCGAGCAAGGATTTTACGAAACCAAAATAACTGTTAGCGATATTACAGGAAAGAAAATTCTTGAAACCAATACCAATAACATGAAAATGTAAGTATTGATTTATCTAATTTTGACAGCGGAGTTTATCTAATTTTAATCATTAAAAATGATGAAGTTATAAATAAACGAGTAATTATAGAATAATACAAAATAACTTAAAATCAAAAAACCTTCAAAGTTTTACAACTTGGAGGTTTTTTTATTAATAAATTCTTTTCTTTTTTGCTGATTATGGCTCACATCAAAAAGTTACTCGTTTTTTTTGACAATTCCAAATT
>JAOZQN010000246.1 GCA_029932195.1 Bacteroidales bacterium
CAAACTTTAATAATTTTGAAAGCCTTGATTTTTGAGTTTTTAGGAGTGCCCTATAAACCTGATAGCCTTCTATTTTTAGTTTTTTTTACAATTCCGTCATTTTTTTTAATTCAATGTTAATTAAATATTCACTAATGGGAGCATAATAAAAAAAAACTTCGTCTCCTTCATTGCTATTTATAAATATATCTTTATCAACTCGGTATCGATAGTTTTCAACTACAATGCTAAATGAATCGTAACCATTCATTTCTTGACCTAAACTCCCACTACCTGCTTCATAGTCTCTTTTATATTCTTTTTTCTGAATTGTTTTTAATTCAATTTCCTTTTCATTGTTTCTTATATCTAAAAGATATTTCCAATTCATTTTGTAACTAACAAAAAATGATATTATGATAAATCCTAACGCAATTAGTAATATTATTTTCGTATTTAAACCATCTGATTTCAAATTGAAGTTTAATTCATAAATCGCTCCAGATATAAATGTTCCGAGTATAAAAATCATAAACGGAATAACATATCCTATTCTACACTGCGACCTTAAATCTTTTATGTCTCTCTCGTTGAGTTTTTTTCTCATTTATTTTTGTTCTGATTTTTTCAAGCTTGGCTACAGTTCTAAATCATTTTAAATCATACAGGTGTAAAATTACTCGTTTTTCTGAAAACACATAATTTACTTATTTTGAGTTGTTTGCGACTTAAACAATTATTCATGCAAAACAAGAAAACACCGTTTTTATACGTCCATCTACTTAACAGTAATTTTATAATCTTATTTTTTCTTTATTTTCTTGATAAATTAATTTCAATATTTTACTCATATTTTATCTAACGAATTATCATATTATCAGCATTTTCATTATTCTTAAAAGTTCCTGCAAAATACAAAGGTAATGAAATAAGATTATATTTTAAATCTATTTTCATGTTTTTTCTTTAAAAGAAACAAAACACAAGTGGATTTTAACACAAAACAGGACAAAATACTATTGGATTTTAAGAAATAAAGAAATAAAAACACTTTTTTTCTTATAATTAATTTTAATTAATATTTTTGTAAAAAAATTGATGTTTTTAAGCTTACTTTTAAAAATCCACTTATGAAAAATTCTCTTGCAATATATATAGACACCGATTATTTGCTTTTTGCAATACAAAAAAATGGAGGTTCTCAATTAATTAAAAATAATGATAATTGTAGATTTCCTATGTATTTTTTTGTAGATAATAAAAACAGTAAAATAACTTATAATCAAAATTATAAAGCCTTTTATTTAGATGGGCACGATGAGTTTATTGGAGATTTTTTCAATTCTATAAAAAACAACGAAAAATATATTTTTAAAGGAAATAAAAAACCAACAAAAGAACTTTTTAATATCTTATTAAACGATGTAAAAACTCAATATTTTTCGCATACAGGAGACGCAAAAGCTACTGCAATTCCTTCTAAATTAGTGTTTTCCGAAAATATTAATGCAAATATTAAATCGCTTGTCCAAAAACATCTTAAATCACAAAATTTTGAAATAGAAGTGCAAAACAACTGTTTTTCGGAGCTTGTTGTAAAAAATTATATTTATCAAAATAGCCTTTATTTGCAAGACAAAAAATTTGTTATTTTAGAAGGCTTAAATGAGGATTTGAATATTTCTATCGTGGAGGTTTTGGAAAATAAAGTGAAAGAAATTGACATAAAAACTTTTACACAACTTGGCGATGCTCCTGAAATAAGCACAATAGCACACGAAATTGTGGACGATATAAAGACCTCATATCCAAATGCTTCGGCGAGTATTAATACAGAATATGCAAGGCATAAAATAAAAGCCGAAAAAGTTTTGACAAAAATAAATACTACTAAAAAACCACAACTCACTCTTAGCACTACTTTCGCAACAAATTTAAGTAAAAGACTAATAGCCAATGTTTCAGTGAGTAAATTTAAAGAATTATCAAATTTGCAGGCTCGCAGGATATTTGCCGCTTTCAACGAAAATTTTAAAATTAAAATTACCGAATTTGATAAAATGTTTTTGATAGGAAATAACTTAAATGGTGAACTGGTAAAAGCTCAATTTGAGGACTATAGCTCTGGAAAAAATATTTATATCAGTAATGATATTTCCGAAATACTTGGAGAATTATTTGAAAAACCAAAAGCAGAAATAGAGGACGACACAGCCACAATGTTCCTCGCCGCAGAACCAGAAGACGAACAAACAGATGTTTTTACCGAAATCTCCACCCTAATTATAGATGACTTAAAAATAGGACAGAAAATAAAAATTTCAAACTACGACGCAAGAAAAGGCAAAGGAGCATCTATGCAAATGTTTGAGTATTTGGGAAATAACCAGTTAAAAGTTATAGAAAGTTCTCGCTCGTTAAAAGTTGGTTTTATAGCAGAACCAGTTACAAAAACATGGCATCAAGGAATTGCCGTTGTGCTAAATATCACTAGAAAGGGTAAAAGAGTAGGGAAATTTAAAACCCGTGAAATTAGAAAAATTGAAATAAAATAAAAAACAGTAAGTAAGTGCATAGTTTTAAGTGCTTAGTGTTTAGTTTTTAATTAGCTTTCGCCTGACAATAAGCATATTACAAAATAAAAAAAACATCGTTTTTATTTATCCATCTACTTACTTTAAACTTGATAAAAAAAAGATTTATTGGTTTATTAGTTTGTATATTAATTACTTAATTACAAAAAGTAAAGATTTTAACCTAATTCAGTATAACTTTCAACTTAACAACTTAACAACTTAACAACTTGATAACTCAAAAACTCGACAACTTTTAACTAAACAACTTCTAAAATGATTTTTTCAAACAAATTTAAAAGAACAGATTATTCTAAAAATAGCCGTATTGCAAGCATGCAAGTTGGTAATCGTATTGAATTTGAGAACAAGCTATGGACAGTCAGAGGTGTTTACGAATACCGTTGGGAAGATTCTATTAGTTTAGAATTTGAATTGGAAGGAATTTATGATAAAGCTTATTTGGAGATAGAGCTTGACGATGAGGAGTTTACCACGTTTTTAACAGAAATTAGTTTTGAATATTTAGATGAAGATTTGGCAAGTAAAATAAAATCAAATAATACTCCAAAAGAACTTTTTTTCAATAACGAGACTTTTTATTTAGATGAAATTAGTAAAGGAACTTGCACAAATATAAAAACAAAGAAAACTGAAAAAACAGTAAACATAGATTATTACAACGAAAGTGAAGAATATTTAATAAGTATAGAACACAAAGATGGAAATAATTTTTCTGCTTTTTATGGAAGAGAAATTTCTGAAAACGACATTATTTTTACAAATATTAATAAATTTTAAACTCAAATAAAAATGAAAACAACAGCCACATTAGTATTAGCATTAATAATTTTGGTATTTGCTTCTTGCCAGCCTTCTACCAAGAAAAAAACAGTTTTTGAAAACTCTTTGGACACTATCTCCAAGGAAATGAAGGAAGCAAATATAGATAGCTACACTGTAATTTTGGAAGATATGGATATTGATAAAGGTGATAATTATATTCATAAATATAAAATTTTAAAAGTCTCATCAATAAAGCAAGACACTATTACTAAAGATACTATTTTAACCTCTACTACTACTTGGATGCCTGTGAGTAAAGAGTTCTTTATGGTAAATGAAAAAAATCTGGGAATGGAGTTAATGAGCAAACAAAACGATAGTATTAGCAAATTTGTTTCACCTCCAGGATATTCACACTATATTAACAATGAAAAATATGGCGAATGGCGAGAAGACAGCAGGTCTGGAGTTAGAACTTGGCAGTTTTTTGCAGGATATTTATTTCTTAATTCAATTTTAAGAACATCAATGTATCCTGTCCGACATTCTAATTACAGCACTTTTAGTAGCAACCGACGTGCAGGAAAAACTTATTATGGAAATAATATGTATGGCTCTGGCGGTTCTTACACCAAAGCATCAGGAAGTGGAACGTCATGGAATAAATCTTCAAAAAATTCTACAAATATGAAAAATAGCCGTAACGGAACACGATACAATAGCAAAACTTCAAAATCAAGAAGCGGAGGATTCGGAAAATAGATATAATAATGACAAAAAAATCTAAGTCAAACATACTAAAAGCCTCATTGTTTGCAACTGGTGTTTCGGGAATTGTAGCAGAATATAATTTATCTACATTGGCAAGTTATTTTATTGGAGACTCTATAATTCAATGGACTCTAATAGTCTCAACTATGCTGTTCTCAATGGGGCTTGGTAGTAGAGTAAGTAAAATTTTTCAAAATAATTTGCTTCAGAAATTTATATATATCGAATTTACTCTTTCGGTTATTGTTGCTTTTTCGTCGCTTATTATTTTTGTATTATACTCACGTTCAATACATACAAGCATTTTAATATATGTTTTGAGTATAATTATTGGTATGCTAATTGGTATGGAAATTCCTTTGGCAATAAGAATTAACGACCAATTTGAAAGCCTAAAAGTAAATGTAGCTTCAATAATTGAAAAGGATTATTACGGAAGTCTTGTTGGTGGAGTATTTTTTGCTTTTGTAGGATTACCTTTTTTGGGAATAACTTACACTCCTTTTATTTTAGGAATAATAAATTTTTCGGTAGCACTTTTGGTATTTATTATTTTATGGAAAGAAATAAAGAATAGCCTAAAAAAATATTGGATTCTTGGTGCTATTTCTATATTTTTCGTATTAATTATAGGAATTTTTATCACCAAACCAATTATTTTACACAGCGAGCAAAAACGATATAAAGATAAAATTATTTTATCGGAGCAAAGTAAATATCAAAAAATAATAATTACCGAATGGAAAAACGAACATTGGCTTTATCTTAATAATAACTTACAACTGAGCAGTATAGATGAAGTTCTGTATCACGAACCATTGGTTCACCCTGCGGCAAAATTATGTTCTAATTTAAAAAATGTGCTTGTTCTTGGAGGTGGAGACGGCTGTGCAGTAAGAGAATTGCTGAAATATAAAACAATAGAAAACATTACTGTTGTAGATTTAGACCCACTAATGACAGAGTTGGGAAAAACAAACAATATTTTAGTTGAACTAAATAATAATTCGCTAAATAACTCAAAAGTAAAAATAGTAAATCAAGATGCTTTTAAATTTATAGAAAATACAAAACAATTTTACGACCTAATAATTATTGACCTTCCCGACCCTCGAAATATTGAACTAAACAAACTCTATACACAAGAATTTTACAGCCTTTGCAAGCGTGCAATGACGGCAGATGCCACTATTGTTACACAGGCAGGTAGCCCATATTATGCAACAAGTGCTTTTGAATGTATAAATTTATCAATACAATCTGCTGGTTTTGAAACTCTGAAAATACATAATCAGATATTAACAATGGGAGAATGGGGTTGGATAATTGGAAAACGAAAAAGAGCTCATTTATCACTAAAAGAAACATTATTAAACTCCGACTTCTCAGATATAGAAACAAAATGGTTAAATAATGAAGCAATTCATCAAATAACTTCGTTTGGCAAAAACTTTTTCCTTAAAGATAGTATTGAAGTAAATAAAATTCATAATCCTACTCTCTATCGCTATTATTTAAAAGGAAATTGGAGTATATATTAATTAAGCAGGGGCTATTGGCTTTTAGATATTGGCTATTAGCTTAATTTTTTTGTAGAACTAACCCCATTACACTTTCATTAACAGAAAAATTACATTCAACTTTATAACTTAAAACTTTCAACTTATAATAAAATGAAAGCAGAAATTTTCACATATAAAAAATGGATTCCAATAACTAATCCCAAACAACTTTTTGATTGTTTAACTAATCTACTAAATAAATCCAATTTTATTATAGTAAACCATATAGAACATCATTTTGAACAACAAGGATATACCTGTTTATGGTTAATTTCGGAAAGTCATCTTGCTGTTCATACATTTCCTGAAGAAAACAAATCTTATATTGAGCTGAGTAGCTGCAATGAACAAAAAAATGAAATTTTTAAACAATTAATTGAAAAAAAACAGCTGTCTATAAATAATTAGAGCGGGGGCTTTTAGCTGTTGGCAATTAGTTTTTGGCTTTTGGCAAAAAAAGAGAACGTTGGCAAGTCTTTCGCTGTCCATGTCCCGACTTGCCAAGTCCCAATTCTTAGTTTGCCTTTGGCAAATTAAAAATTGGGACTTGGGAACGTCTAAAAATAGAAAGAGGTTTTTTATTTCCAATTTTTAACACCTTAGTTTTTTTTTATCGCTTTGCGAAGCCAACAACCAACAGCTAAAAACCAAAAGCCAAGTTACACACTCAAATAAAAACTAAAACAATGAAAAAAACACTAACATTATTATCTATTATTTTGTTATTTTCAACAGTTTATGCCCAAGAAGAAAAGGAATTTGAACCTTCGGGGAAAACTTTTGTGCAAGTTTATACAAATTATCATAGCATATTTGTAGATGGAGAAGAACCTCATCATGCTTTTCAGATTCAGAAAGCATATTTTGGTTATAAATTCCATGTGAGCGAAAAAGTTTCGGGCAGAATAACATTTGATGTCGCAAATCCGGGAGTTGGAAAACTAAAAAATACAGCTTTTGTAAAACATGCATATTTTCAATACAAAAATAAGCGATTGACAACAAAATTCGGGCTTATTGGACGTAATCAGTTTAAAATACAGGAGAAAATGTGGGGAAAACGATACTTTTTTAAATCGTTTCAGGACGAACATAAATTTGGTGCAAGTGCTGATTTAGGAGTTTTCACAAGTTATAAATTACACAAAACATTTAGCATAGATTTTGCTATAGAAAACGGTGAGGGTTACAAATCTCTGGAAACAGACAGTATTTTAAAATATAGCACAGGCTTTGTCTTTTCTCCCGTAAAATGGATAGAAACTCGTGGTTATTACGACTTTATGGGAACTGATATAGACCAAGCCCAACAAACTTTTTCTTCTTATATTGGTTTTAAATTTGATAAAATAAAAATAGGAACGGAATATAATTATCAATTAAATCATAAAATTAAAGAAAATTACGACTTTGGAGGATATTCTTTTTATGCTTCCTACGAAATAAAAAAAATTAGACTATTTGCTCGTCTTGATGAGTTAAAATCTATAAAAATTGAAGGCGAAGACGAAGTATGGAATTTTGCAAAAGATGGACAAAAAATACTTGCTGGCATAGAATTTTTGCCAGTCAAAGGTCTTAAAATTGCCCCACACTACCAAGCATGGATTCCCAAAAATGGAAACCCAATAGAACATATCGCATATCTTAGCTGCGAAATTAAATTTTAATCTATTCGGAGTGCGACTTCAAGTCGCACTCCGAATAAAAAAATCATAGGTAAAAAGACCTATTTTTTAGTTTATTTAACAAATAGGTCTTTTTACCTATATAGGATTAAAAAACATATTCTATATTTGCATCAAACTTATAAACTATAAAACTATGAAATCAATATCTATTAAATTAAAATTAACAATGTTAGTAGCATTAACTATTTTCTTTTTTATTGTTTTAGGCTTATGGTCGTTGTATCTAACTGAAAAACTACAAAAGAATAACGAAGTTGTTTTAATGACAAAAGAAGTTAATGAAATTATGTTAAAGTTGAGGAAAAATGAAAAAAATTTTTTGTTGCGAGAACAAGTAAATGAAGAGTATTTCTCTACAAAAAACAGCAAGTATTTAACAGATTTTGATGATAAAATAGAAAAAGTATTAAAAAAAATAGATAAAATTTCATTAGAAACTAATGATTATAATTTAACAAATAAGCTAAGTGAAGCAAAAAAATCATTTACGAACTATCAATCAAGTTTTAAAAAATTAGTTGGAAAAATAACAGAAAAAGGATATAAAAATTATGGATTAACTGGCGAAATGAGAGAAGCGGTTCATACAATGGCAGATGCTGTTAAAGATATTCCTGAATTAACAATTTATATGCTTACTCTCAGAAAACATGAAAAAGATTACTTAATAAGAAATGATGATAAATATCTATTAAAATTTAATAAAATTGTAGATGAATTTAGTATAGTTTTAGATGAGAACAAAGATAAATCAGAAAATGAAAAAGCAAAAATACTTAAATACCTGGAAAATTATCAGCAAAGTTTTATAAAAATAGTAGAAATAGATGAGAATATAGGAAGAAGTTCTGATATTGGATTGAGAGGAGAGATGCGAAATGAAATTCATAACGTAGAACCAGCTGTTGAAAGTATTTACCAAAGTATCCAAGATAGTTCTAAATCTGCGATACAGCTTGCTATAATATTATTTGTAAGTTTCTTAATATTTTTTATACTTCTAATAATAACTATATCTGTTTTTATAGTTAGATCTATTTTAAAATCAGTAGAAAAAGCTAATAATACTGTAAATTTATTAGCCAAAGGTGATTTTACGGTAGAAATAGAATCGGACTCAAAAGATGAAATAGGAGAACTACTACAAAATATAAAAATAATGGTAGCACAGCTAACAAATACCTTTTCTACCGTAAAAAGCTCTTCCAAACAAATTACCAACGGAGCAAACGAAATGTCGTCTAATGCACAAGAAATTTCACAAGGAGCAAACGAACAAGCAAGTTCTATTGAAGAAATATCATCGGCAATTGAGGAAATGACAGCAACAATAAGTCAAAATACCGAACAAGCCTTAAACGCCCAAAAAACATCAGAAAAAGCTGCTGAAAACATAAAAACAAGTAGTGCAGTAGTTGTTGAAGCCGTTGATGCCATGAAAAATATTGCAACTAAAATCTCTATAATCAGCGAAATAGCAGATAAAACAGACCTTCTTGCAATAAATGCAGCCATAGAAGCCGCTCGTGCAGGCGAACAAGGACGTGGTTTTGCCGTAGTAGCGATAGAAATTCGTAAACTTGCCGAAAATACGCAAAGAGCTGCCAAAGAAATAGAACAATTAAGCGGAACAAGTGTAAAAGTTGCCGATGAAGCAGGAATAAAATTACAAGAAATTGTTCCTGAAATTTTGGACACAGCAAAACTTATTAAAGAAATAGCAACAGCAAGCACAGAACAAAATTCCAGTGCCAACGAAATATCAAATTCTATTCAGCAATTTAATAATGTAACCCAACAATCTGCCGCTTCTACCG
>JAOZQN010000247.1 GCA_029932195.1 Bacteroidales bacterium
TAAGTGGTCGTTTTGTTATTTTCTACTACAAATATAGAAAAATACGCAACTATCTCTATTTTTAATTGCGGTTACCAACTGTCTGACAGTGTTTTAAATCATGCAACTTTGTTGCATAGATTTAAAACACTGTCAGACAGCTCACGAAACAATAAAACTAACAAAAACCAAACGTCCAGTTATTGTTTTAGTCTTTAACACACAGTTATTTAGACTAGTTTAATTAACTCATGTTTTGAGGTCTGGATTTATACTAATTAAGTGATAAGCTAAGGATAGTTTCCTGAAAATAAAGATACTGTGAATAAAAAGACGGAGTAAAATCGGATTTCAATAAAATCAGTTTTAATTAGAGCGTTTAATTTCTAACGTCTCAAATCTTTTATCTCATCAATAAGTTCTTGATTTCGGTCTTTTAATTTTGTTTCAATTTTCTTAAATCTTTTTATTCTTTTTTCTAATTCTTTTTGAAAAAATGCAACTCTTTTTTCTATTTCTGTTTTACTCTGTTTTATTTTTTTTATTTCGTCAGTCTTTTCATCAAGTTGTTGATACATTTTTTCTAGCTCCTGATATGTAAACTCCATATCTCGTTCTTGGATTTCTAATTGTTCTACTTTTTCTTTGGTTTCAGAAACAAGATTTTCTATTTCAAGTCTTTGTTTTTGTATTTTGGTGTGGTCAAATGCAATTAAAATAACTTTTGTAAGCTCATCGTTGTCATCAAGAATAGGAGATAAAATTATATCTAACCATATTTCTTTTTTTCCAACTTTTATTTTTTGAATAAATTTTGTAACTTCTTTTTTTTCGAAACTTCTCCAATAATTTTGATGTGCCTCTAGGTTGTCAATATCAATATTAAATAGTTCGTAATAATTTTTTGTTGTAGCCTCCTGATAAGTAGTTTTTAAAACGTCAAGTAACTGGTTATTGATAGAAATTAATTTTGTTGTTTTATCAAATTCGGCAGTATGTCCAGCTTTATTTAAAGACTTTATAAAACCGGTCATCTGCTTTTCTGTTTTTTGTGATTTTTTTTGTTCTTTTTCTAATTTTTGAATATTATTTTTAAGATCACTCTCTTTCTTTGCCATATTTACTGATTGTTTTTCAGATGTTTCCAACAGTTCTACCGTTTGTTCATTTATTTTTACTGTTTCGAGCGAAGAGCCAATATTTTCGGATATTTTTGAAATAAAATCCATTTGTAAATCGGTAAATTTATTTAGGGAAGCTATTTCTAACACTCCCATCATTTTTCCGTTATAAATTAATGGGCTTAAAACTATGTATTTCGGACTTGCTTTTCCTAATCCAGAAGATATTTCCAAATAATTGTCTGGAATTTCCATGTGGATAGTTTTTCTTTCTAATGCACAAGTCCCTACAAGACCATTTCCTAGCTTTATTATTTTTCTTTTATAAATTTTTCTGTTGTAGGAATAAAATGCGGCAAGTTCTAAATACTCTAATCCTTTTACTTGATTAAAAATAAAAAATCCTCCTTGAACTGCATCAACATAATTTACTAAGTTACTGATTGTTACATATGTAAGTTCGTCAATACTATTCAAATTTACCCTCAGTATATCACCAAATTTTGTTATTCCATTATTAGTCCAGTTGATGTCTTCTTGTTTTTTTTTTCTATCTAAGCGTTCATTCTTTGTTTTTAACAAGCTGTTTTTCAATTCTATAAGTGATGCTCCAAGATTATCCTTATCGCTAAGTGGCACAAAATCAGATTGTAATTTTCCTTTGGAGATATCATTTGCAAAATTCTCTGTTCTTTGCAGTCCATTTTTCAATTTTTCGGTTAATATTGAGATTGATTTTAGTTCTGTGCTTGTCCATTTTGAAATTATGCTACTTTTGTAATCAAATTCTCCTTGCGAAACTTTGCTCAAAAAAGCAGATATAGATTTTAGTGCATTTGCCACAGCATTAGATAATAATATGAAAAATACAATATTCCCTCCAAATAGAAGTATTGCAAATCCAATAATAACATATGTTCGTTCTCTTTTTTCGGCGTAAAGTTCTTTTTCTGTAATTGAAACCACCACATTCCATACAGAGTTGGTTTGATGTAAATTTAGCGAACTAAATACATAATAATTATTTTCTATTTCATCGAAAAATTGACCAACTCGATTAAAACTCTTCCCTTCTCTTAAGTTTTCCAAAAACTGATAATCTTCTGATAAATAAGGATATGAATCATTCAAACTATTATCTTGCACTCTTTTGTCGGGGTGAAGGATAAATTTATTTTTGCTTGATAGAAGATATGTTTTATAAAGTTGTTGTTCGGCAGAAATCATATCTGTAATATCCTTAATATCAACATCTAAACCAACTATTCCTACAAATTTATTGTTACTATAAATAGGCACAATAAATCGAATAATATTTGATTTATTTACATAAGAGTCTTTGTATTCGTTCACTAAATGTGGCAATATGTATGCTGCCTGATTTTTTTTGTTTTCAGAAATAAATGTATTAAAATACACTTCATCTGCCGTTGTTTCTTTCTTCTCTACAACATGCTTTCTTTGTTTGTAATATGTTTTTATATATTGTCCCGAAATTCCTTTTTCAGAATTTTGATAAACACTATCTAACCTATCTATTGTATATGGTTTAAATCTAACCCAAATTGCAACTACATTATTTGAATTTTCAAGCGTATTTTTTATTAAATTATTATAAGTTTTTCGTCGTTCGTCTTCTTCTATTGTTTCATAATTTTCCAGACTTATGGCAATCGATTTTGTGATAGTAAAATTAGTATTTATAAAATTAGATAATTTTAGAGAATATTCGTCGGCAGTTTTCTCCACTTTTACTTTGTCTAACTCTATAATGTTGTCTAATGTAAAGCTCACAAAATAGACGGTAAAAGATAAAATTAACACAAAAGACATTGCCGAAAACGAAAAGAATATTCGTGATTTCAGAGATTTTAATATCTTGATTTTTTTTAGTTGCATTGTTATATTGTTTTACTATTAAATTGTTGTATTATCTACACAACAATCAAACAATTTCACTACAAAAATATTAAAAAAATTCTAATAATAAAAAAAAATCGTAAATTTGCTTTTTTCAAAACTTCAAAACTTCAAAAATCCAAAACTTAAATAGTTATGGCAAAGCACAACGAAATAGGAAAAGAAGGCGAAGAACTTGCTCTTGTTTTTCTTAAAAATAAGAATTACAAAATTTTGCACACAAACTGGCGATATTACAAAAAAGAAATTGATATTGTAGCTATTGACAACAAAATGCTTGCAATAATTGAGGTAAAAACAAGAACCTCGTCGGATTTTAATTTGCCATCGCAAACTGTTTCTTTACAAAAACAAAAATTTTTGATAGACGCTGCAAATGCTTATGTAGAAACTTTTAATGTGGATTTAGAGATACGTTTTGATATTATTAGTGTAAACATTAATAAGAAAAATAAAAAAATAGACCATTTAGAAGACGCATTTTTTCCACTTTGGTGAAAAATAAAATTTATTAGTATATTTGTGAAATAAAAATTTAAAGAAAAGACTATTATGAAAAAAAAACTCGCACTTGGAAGTCAAGAGTTCTCAGAAGTTATAAATAACAACTGTATTTATGTAGATAAAACAGAAAATATTTATAAACTAGTAACAAGTGGAAAATATTATTTTATTTCTCGCCCTCGCCGATTTGGTAAGTCTTTGGTTGCAAACACAATAAAAGAACTTTTTTTGGGAAACAAAGAACTTTTTAAAGGCTTGTGGATTTATGATAAATGGGACTGGAAAACAAGTTATCCTGTAATTAAAATTTCTTTTTCAAATATTTCGCATAATGTTATTGGTTTAGAAAATGCAATAAATAATATGCTTGATGAAATTGCAAAAAAGCATAATATTGTTTTTGAAAATAAATCATATCCAGAAAAATTTAACGAATTAATTATTAAACTATCAGAAAAAGGACAGGTTGCAATAATTATAGACGAATACGACAAACCAATAATTGATTATATTGATGACTTAAAAAAAGCCAATGAGAACCGTAAAATATTAAAGAATTTTTATTCAATATTAAAAGACTCTGATAAATATGTCAAATTTCTTTTTATTACCGGCGTATCAAAATTTAGTAAAGTCTCAATATTTTCCGACCTAAACAACCTTATAGATATTACTATTGATGATAGATTTTCGCAAATTGTGGGTTGGACAAAAGAAGAGGTTGAAAAATATTTCCCTGATTATATAAAAAGCGTAGCAGAAAAATATAAGGATATTTATTCTGATATTATGCCAGAGATAAAAAAATGGTATAATGGATATTCTTGGGACGGCAAAACTACGCTTTACAATCCTGTTTCGTTAATGAATTTTTTTGGTAAAGAAGAGTTTGGAAATTACTGGTTTGCAACAGGAACTCCCACTTTTTTGATGGAACTAATAAAAAAACAGAAAAAAACAGCTTTTGATATAGAAAACTCCTACACATCGGCAAGTATATTAGACAAATACGATTTCACTAAAATTAATCTTAATTCACTTTTGTTCCAAACAGGTTATTTAACTATTAAAAAGAAAGACCTACGAACCCGTCGCATAACATTAGATTATCCGAACGCAGAAGTAGAAGAGTCGTTTTCCAAACATATAATAGACACACAAACAAACGATGATATAGATTTAACTCAAACTTTGTTATATAAAATTATAGATAGTTTTTTAGACCAAAAAATAGACATCTTCATAAAAAGTGTTAATGCAATATTCAAAGGAATTTCTTATAATATAATAGAAAAGAAAGAAAGTTATTATCATTCATTATTTTTTTTGATAATGAAAATGGCAAGTTTTGAAATAGACGTAGAAATAGAAACAATAGACGGCAGAATTGATGCTGTTGTTAAAACCGAAACACAAATTTATATTCTTGAATTTAAAATAAATCAATCGGCAAAAAAGGCGGTAGAGCAAATTAGAGACAAAAAATACGCCGAAAAATATGCAAACCAAAAATTACCAATCTCACTTCTCGGAATAAATTTTGATACCGAAAAAAAACGAATTGATGATTATTTAATAGAAAAAAATTAAACATGATTTTATCAATAATAGATTGGCTTATAATTGGTGTATATATTATTTTCACCATAGCTATAGGCTTGTATTACAGAAGAAAAGCAGGAAATAGTTTAAGCGATTATTTTCTTGGAGGCAGAAAACTCCCTTGGTATATTGCGGGAATTTCAATGGTTGCAACAACTTTTGCTGCCGACACTCCACTTGCAGTAACCGAGCTTGTTGGCAAAAATGGTATTGCAGGTAACTGGCTGTGGTGGAACTTTTTAATAGGTGGAATGCTAACAACATTTTTCTTTGCTCGGCTTTGGCGAAGGGCAGAAGTTCTTACTGAATTAGAATTAATAAACATCCGCTACAGTGGTAAACAGGCAACTTTTTTGCGAGGATTTAAAGCCGTTTATCTTGGCTTGTTAATGAACTCTATAATAATTGCGTGGGTAAATCTCGCCCTAATGACTTTAATAGAAGTCTTTTTTGGAATACATGGCACAAATTTACTTTGGATAATGGCAGCCGCAATGGCAGTAGCAATGATTTATTCCACAATTTCTGGATTATGGGGTGTTGCAATTACCGACGTTGTTCAATTTGTTATTGCAATGAGTGGTTCTATTATTTTGGCAATAATTGTTATATCATCTGAAGAAATTGGAGGAATAGCAGGTTTAAAAAGCCAAGTTCCAGAACAGGCTTTGAGTTTCTTTCCAAAAATAGGAGGCGATAATATTGCAGGAACACTAACAATTAGTGCAGGAGCATTTCTTGCTTTTGGCGTATTTCAGTGGTGGGCAAGCTGGTATCCAGGAGCAGAGCCAGGTGGTGGTGGCTACATAGCACAAAGAATGATGAGCACCAAAAACGAAAAACATTCTATTTTTGCAACTCTATTTTTTCAAACTGCACATTATGCAATTCGTCCTTGGCCTTGGATTTTGGTAGGACTTGCAGCAATCGTTTTATATCCTGACCTACCTGAAACAGAGCTCCGTTTGGGTTATGTTATGGCTATGAAAGACTTTTTGCCTGTTGGATTAAAAGGTCTTTTGTTGGTAGCTTTTTTATCGGCATATATGAGCACAATTTCTACACAACTAAATTTTGGGGCAAGCATTTTAACAAATGATTTATTTTTGCTTGGCAAAACAAAAGAACAAAAAGAAAACAAAAAAAATGTAACAATCGGCAGACTTTTTACCATTGCAATAATGATTATTTCGCTCATAATTACTTCACAAATAGAATCTATTTCGGGAGTTTGGGCTTTTGTTATAGAATGCGGAGCAGGACTCGGTATGGTTTTGATACTCAGATGGTATTGGTGGAGAATTAATGCGTGGAGCGAAATTACTGCCACAATAGTTCCGTTTCTGGTTTATGGAACTATTCAACTAATTAAGTTCTTTATGCTTCAACAAGTTAAGTTAAAACATGGAGTTGAGGTTTTTGTAGAAGAAACAGGAAAAATGGAAATAATAATCCCGCCTGAAATTATGGAAACTTTTACAAACACTCATGCTAATTTATATTTTCCAGGTAGTTTCTTCTGGACAATTACAATTACCACAATTGCTTGGATAGCAATTACATTTTTAACCAAACCGACCAAAGAAAATGTTTTACTGAGTTTCTACAAAAAAGTAAAACCACAGGGAGCATGGAAACCAATTCAAAAACTATCTGGATTAAAATCCGAAAAAGATAAATATTATTTATTAAATTTAACAGTTTGTTGGTTGTCATCAATAGTTTTGGTTTACTCAATATTATTTTTTATAGGAAAATTAATTTTTGGCGAATGGCAAGCCGTAGGGATTTATGGAGTTATAATTTTAGTATCGTTATTTATTTTCCGCTGGTTTGTAAACAAAACAAAAATATTTGATTAAATTTTTATTTATATTTTTGATAATTATAAAAGCGATTGCTTCGTTTTTTTTGTGGTATTAAAAATTTTTTTTCACAAAGAAATCTTAGTTCTAACTTGGAATTATCAAAAAATAGAGTAGCTTTGCAATTCGCATGATTCACAATGATTTTGGTGATATACGCAGCGTAAAAACAGAACTTAAAAATGATAAAAAAATATTTACAAAACATAGCAAAAACAACAATACATGGAGACCAACGAGAAGAAAGTTATTATCCTGTTGTAGCTAATCTAATGACTGAATTTGCAAATTCAATCAATAAAAGAAATGTTAGTGTAACAATTTTACCAAAAAAAACGGAAGCAGGAAATCCAGACTTTAGAATTTGGGACGGTAATAATAAAGTTGTTGGTTATATTGAAGCAAAAACACCAAACACAGACTTAAATAGAATTGAAGTATCTGAACAGTTAAAACGCTATCTTGCAACTTTTCCAAATGTTATTCTTACTGATTTTTACGAATTTCGTTTATACCGCAATGGCGAATTGGTAGAAAAAGTAACAATTGGTAGACCATTTATCGCAAAAAAATTAAAAACACAGCCACCAATAGAAAATCAAATTGATTTTGAAATATTACTACAAAAATTTTTCGATTTTTCATTACCAAAAATATTTACAGCAGAAAGCCTTGCAATTGAACTTGCAAAAAGAACAAAATTTTTACGAGATGAAATAATAAGTATTGAACTACAAAATACTGACAAAAAAAATTATATACGTGGTTTTTACAATGCCTTTAAAAGATATTTAATCGCTGGCTTAAAAGAAGAAGAATTTGCTGATTTATATTCACAGACAATTACTTATGGCATGTTTGCTGCAAAAACAAGAGCTAATCAAAATAAAATATTTAATAGACGAAACGCAATTGATAATATTCCTAAAACAATCGGAATTTTAAGAGATGTCTTTGAATTTATTTCACTTGGCAATCCACCAAAACAAATGGAAGTTATAATTGATGATATTGCCGAAGTTCTCAGCGTTGCAGATGCGACAAAATTATTAAATGATTTTTATAATATAGGAAAAGGTGATGACCCAATAATTCATTTTTACGAAACTTTTTTAAATAAATATGACCCATCAACACGAGAGAAAAGGGGAGTTTACTACACACCTGAACCTGTTGTCCGATATATTGTAAATTCAGTTGACGAAATTTTAATTAATGATTTTGAAAAAACAGGTTTTGCAGATACCTCAGTTAAAGTGCTTGACCCTGCTGGTGGAACTCTCACATTTCTTGCGGAAGCAACAAAAAAAGCAATCAATACTTTTACAGATTATTTTGGGGACGGAGATAAAAATGGATTTATCAAACGGCACATTCTCAAAAATTTTTATGGATTTGAATTAATGATGTCGCCTTATGCCATTGCACATCTAAAAATGTCGTATTTGCTTCAAGAGCAAGGATATACAATGCAAGATGATGACCGTTTTCAACTTTATTTGACTAATACACTTGATGCCAAAACAGTTGATATGCCCGAACTTCCGGGACTATCTTCACTTGCTGAAGAGGCAACAGAAGCCAATAAAATAAGAAAAAAAACACCTACTCTTGCAATAATTGGAAATCCACCATATTCTATTGCATCTTACAATAAATCAGAGTTTGAAACTGATTTGATGAAACTATATAAACAAGATATTAAAGGTGAAAAATTAATAGGTATTTTATCTGATGATTATATCAAATTTATAAGATTTTGTCATTGGAAAATAGAACAAGCTGGCACAGGAACCATTGGGTTGATTACAAAAAATACTTATTTGAATATTGCCGCCGCAAAAGGAATGCGAAAACAATTACTTCTGACTTTTGATAAAATTTATATTCTCAACTTGCATGGCAAATTATACGAAAAATCACCCGAAGGAAATAAAGACCAAAATGTATTTGATATTAGAGTTGGAACAGCAATTCTATTTTTAGTAAAAAATATTAATAAGAAGAAAAAAACTTATGCAAAACTCTATTACAAAGATTTATACGGAGATAGAGATTTTAAATATAATTATCTTACAAAAAACAATTTATTCTCTTCGTTCTCAAAAGATGATGAGATAAAAATAGATGAAACATATTTCTTCTTTGAACGAAAAAATTTTAATAATCCTGAATTATATAA
>JAOZQN010000248.1 GCA_029932195.1 Bacteroidales bacterium
GTAAAAAAAATGGGGAATTAAATTTGGAAGTTTAAAATGAGAATTACTGCAAAAATTCGTTAAGATTATCGTTTTCAATTTAGCTTCCTCTACATACCTTAATTCATTTTTTATTTTTTTATCATATTTATTTTTATGTCTATGTTTAATTATATCTAAAATATTTCTAACCAACAAAATATTATTAAATATTTTTCAACTTGTATTTAATTAATATTTTCATTACTTTTAATTATAAAACTTTAAGTTAAAATACACAAGAAAAAATACATTTATTTTTAGAAAATATATAATACTCTTATTTCTAATAGTATATGAAATAAATTAAACTGTTTTATAATTTCAGTATTAAAAATTTAAGAACTATTTTGTAAATCTTTTTACGACACCCTTAATTATAATAAAAAGAAATTTCATAAAAAATTTATTTCGACTAAAGTTTTAAGAAACCATCGAAATAGAATTCGTCTTTTTATATCAACAAAGAATAATTCAAAATCTTTCCTATCTTTATAGATTTCCAAAAATTAAAAAGTTTAAATTTTTCATAAAAAAAAGATTTTATTATCTTTGTCAATTATAAGTTGTATTTTTCAGGAATGACTGCCAACTAAATTTTTAACAGATTTCCCCAAATTTCCCCAAATTAAAAATAATAATAACCTCTATCTTGCTTGTCTTATGATAAAAAATATAAAATTTTATTTTAGTATTTAAAGAGTTTTCAAAAAACAAAAACATGAAAAAAATACAAATGGTTGACCTTAAAGGTCAGTATCTTAAAATAAAAAATGAAGTAGATAATTCTATCCAAAATGTGATTGAAAATACTGCTTTTATTAACGGAAATGAAGTTCAAAAATTTCGTAAAAATTTGGCTACTTATCTTAATGTAAAACATGTGATAACTTGTGCTAATGGAACAGATGCTTTGCAAATTGCCCTTATGTCGCTTAATTTAGAAATTGGCGACGAAGTTATTGTGCCAGCTTTTACCTATGTAGCAACTGCCGAAGTTATTGCTTTGTTAAATTTAAAACCAGTATTGGTAGATGTTGATAGTGAGACTTTTAATATTGATATTGAAGAAATAGAAAATGCAATTAGTCCAAAAACTAAGGCAATTGTTCCTGTTCATCTTTTTGGGCAATGTGCTAATATGGAGGCAATTATGGGTATTGCGAAAAAGCACAATTTATACGTAATTGAAGATAACGCACAGGCAATTGGTGCTAATTATCTTATGGAAAATGGAGAGGTTCACAAATCTGGAACGATTGGAGATATTGGTTGCACTTCATTTTTTCCGTCTAAAAACCTTGGTTGTTTTGGTGATGGCGGAGCTATTTTTACAAATAATGATGAACTTGCGAATAAATTACAAATAATTGCTAATCACGGACAAAATAAAAAATATTATCATCAAAAAATAGGAGTAAATTCTCGCTTAGATACAATTCAAGCAGCAGTTTTGAACGTAAAACTCAAAGAATTAGATAATTATTGCAATGCACGACGAAAGGCTGCCGATTTTTATACCGAAAAATTAATAAACATTCCGTATTTACAAGTCCCTATAAATGCAGAAAACTCAACACATGTTTTTCATCAATATACTTTAATTGTGAATGATGGAATAAGAGATAAACTGAAAAAATATTTGAACGACAATAATATTCCTGCAAATATCTATTATCCAATGTCTTTGAACAAACAAGAAGCATTTAAAGATATTTCACGAGTTGTTGGCGACTTGGATAATACGGAAAACCTTTGCGACTCAGTTCTCTCATTACCAATGCACACAGAACTTGACGACGAACAATTAAAATATATTTGTGATAAAATTTTGGAATTTGTTTAGATAGATAATTTTATTAATTTTGCAATAAAAATATAATACTAAAATGGAAAATCAACTAACTTATAGATTTACTACGCATGTTAATAGTCTTGGGAAAATAAATATTCCTGAAACTATGCAAAAATTTTATAATAAAAAAGTAGAAGTAATTTTAATTATGCCTAAAGAAAAAAAGAAAGATAAAAATATTCTAAATTTTTATAATCTTATAAATCAATATAATCTAATAGAAGAACCAGATTTAGATATTAATACTATTTTTAATGAAAGAGAACAACAAGATGCAAGAAAATTTATCTTTGATTGATACAGATATACTGATATTTATACTTAGAAATAATAAAGAAGTAATAAATAAAAGTAAAGAATATCAACATAAATATGGAAAACTTAAAATTAGTGAATTGACATATTACGAATGTTTGCGATCTTATAAAATGTCGAATGCAACAAAAAAATTAGAACTTTTTTTTTAATTGATTGAAATAATTGAAGTTATTCCACTTACAAAAAATGCTGATTATAACGTATTTTGTTGAAATTATAAATCATTGACTATTAATTACTTTACTTCCTAATACCTATTTGTTCAATTAATAGGAACGCAGATAACACGGATTGAACGGATTTTTCACGGATTTTTTCCCTTTATATTTTATATAATTCATTATAAATAAAGTTATTACAATTTCAACAAAATCCGTTATAATCAGAAAAAATGAAATCTGAAATTAAAGACAAAATTAAAAAAATACAGGAATTTAGAAATGAAACTTTTATTTGGGCAAAACAAAATATAAAAGACAAGATAATTGTAAATGAAAACTTTAATCAAGATATTTATATTACAACCAGAGGATTAAAACATACTTTGAAAGGAAAAAATTTAAGAAATATACAATTCTATGAGAAGAATTTAGCAACAATTGAATCGTTAAAAGATATTGTGAGGTTATTAGAAAATGCTAAATATGTTAAATTTGAAAAAGATAATAGAAATAGAGAAAATGTTAGTGGAATACATTTATTTATAACAGAATATGTTTATAATCAAAAAAAATATACAGTAAAAATTATAGTAAAAGAGACAAATGATAAAACTTTTTTTTATAATCATTCTCTAATTTAAAAAAATTGCCCTAACCACCAATCACTACGAATAGTGGGTTTGGTAATATGGGCAGGACAATTTGATACAAAGATAAGAAATAAAAATTTAAAAATCAAGTTTTATTAGATTTATTTTAATATTTATTTGTAATCAAATTGATTTTATATCGTAAACAGAAAATTGTAATTAATTATGTTAAAATATTTTGCACACGAAACTGCCGTTATTGATGCTGGCTGTAAAATAGGCAAAGGCACAAGAATATGGCATTTTACACACATTATGCCGAATTGCGAAATTGGAGAAGGTTGCAATATCGGACAAAATGTTGTGGTTTCGCCAGAAGTAAAACTTGGAAATAATGTGAAAATCCAAAATAATGTCTCGCTTTATACGGGAGTTATTTGCGAAGACGATGTTTTTCTTGGACCATCTGCTGTTTTCACCAATGTAACAAACCCTCGCAGTGCCGTTGTAAGGCGTGGACAATATGAAATAACTGTGGTAAAAAAAGGAGCATCAATTGGAGCAAATGCTACAATTGTTTGCGGACACGATATTGGTGAATTTGCTTTTGTAGGAGCGGGAGCCGTTGTTACAAAGGTAGTTCCAGCCTATGCTCTTGTAGTTGGAAATCCTGCAAAACAAATTGGTTGGATGAGCGAATACGGACATCGTTTAAATTTTAACGAAGCAGGAAAAGCACTTTGCCCTGAAAGTAAAGAGGAATATATTTTGGAAAATAATAAAGTATCTAAATTGTAAATAGTTATCAGTAACCAGTTTAGTAACGCTTAGCTTGTCATTGTGAATAATAATAAATATAAAATAGGATTTTCTGAGATTGGTGGAGTTTTTATTGGTAAAAATATCCAATCAAATTATCATAAACACTATGCTATTTCAATTATTATTTCATTTGGTGAACCATTTAAAATAACCACAATAGACAAAAAATACGATTTATGTAAAGTTGCTATAATTCAGAAAAATATAAGTTATAAGCTAGAAAGTAGTAAGAAGCATAATACTGCATTTATACACATTGTTCCATATTCAAAAAATGGAATAAAATTATCTAACAAAAAATATGCAATACAAGAATTAGATAATGAGCTATTTGATAATATTTTGAAAAAATTAAATGATTGGTTTAGTAATTCTGAAAATGATATAAACCAAATTGAATATTTGCTGGACGAAATTTCTTCAATTTTGGAAAGTCCGAGCAAAGAAAGAGAAGTTATTGATGAACGTATTAAAAAAAGTTTTGATTTGATAATGCAAAGTGAAAGTGAGAAGTTGCCAATTTCACAAATTGCTAATTTAGTTTGTCTTTCTACAAGCCATTTTGCTCGCTTATTTAAAAAAGAAACTGGAATGACATTTAGAAAATTTGTTCTTTACAGTAAACTTGTAAAGTCAATTCATTCAATGTATCAGCAGAATAGCTTAACGGAAGCTACATTCATCGGAGGTTTTGCAGACCAACCGCATTTTTCAAGAACTTTTAAAAATGCTTTTGGAATAAAACCGTCATCAAGTAGAAAATAGTCAGTTTATTCAAGTTTTAGTGAAAATTGCGTTGTATTTTTGCAATTTAACTTAAACATAAAATCATGACTTTAAAAACAGAAAATAACAAAAAATGGCAATGGAAAAAAATAATATTATCTACTATTGCCAGTGGATTAGGAATGTGGATAATTGGAGGTCTTTGGCATAATTTAGTTTTGCCAAGTGTCAATTCAAATGTAGATGCACATCACGAAGGATTAGGAATTATGTTAATTGCATATTTTATTCTTTCATTATTAATGGTTTATCTATATTCATTTTTCTCTAAAACAAATAATTCAATCATTAATGGACTGAAATTAGGTGTGTTTGTTGGTATAATATGGGTTTTTCCTCATGGACTTGCAATGGCAGGAACACATGATACATCAATATTATATGAAATAAAAAATACTTTATATCATGTTTTTGAACAAGGAGTTGGAGGAATAATTATAAGTTTTATTTACAAATATCCAGAAAAAAAGGATTAAATAAAATGAAGTTTTAATTTTTTTTGCGTTTTTCACCTGCATGCAGCCCCCACAAATAAATGTGTGTGTAAATGCAGTCAGGTGAAAAACACCTGACTGAGGCAAAAAGTCAGATAATCTAATTCACTTCGGTATAAATAATTAGAGTGTGTAACGTATCAGGGACTATTGGCTTTTAGATATTGGCTTAGTTTTTATCGCTTTGCGAAGCCAAAAGCTAAAAGCCCCCAGTATGTTACACACTCAAATAATTATTGTAAGTATAATGTAAACCAGTCATAATCTTTAATATTATGATATTCTTTTGGCACAGATTTTATTTTTAAACCATCGTTTTCGGTTGCATAATATGTCTTTTTTTTTGTTTTTATAAAAAAAATTTTGTCATAAAAATCGGGATAAATAAATTCAACCGTATCTACTTTTAGTCCGTTCCATTTGTATTTGTAAAGTCCTACTTCGCCAGGACGTCCATAACCAACACCTCTAATTATTTTTTCTCTCGGATAAAAAGTAGGATTAATAAATTTATATTTTTTTGTGAAAGTTCCATTTTTAGACAGATATAAATACACAAGGGAAGTTACTCCCCTACAACAACCTGAAATAGAATGTGTATTAACTAAAAAATCTTTAAAACCATCTCCATTAATATCTTTAATTGTATCGTTTGTATATCCATTTTCACACCAAGAAACTGAAATTATTGGAATAAATTTGTTGTTTTTTAAAATATAAAGGTCAAGCAACATCTCAGCTATGTCAAGTCTATGTATTAATAAATATTTGTTTTTATCCGAAAACAAACGTCCCATAGTAATGTCCACTTTTACCCAATAACAACTATCGTAGGTAAGAGTTTTATATTCATTATAATAATTATCTAATTCAATATTTTGTTTTACAAAGTTAAAAATATCTGTTAATATTTTATCTTTTCTTAAACTATCTACCCTTCTGTAATTTTCATATTTTATTATTGCCTTCTCTTCTTCCGATTTATTTTTTTCTTCTATCAGTTTATTTTTTGTTGTAGTTATTGGAATATTATTTATATTGGTTGTTTGTTCCTTACACGAAAAAAAAATGGTTAATATACTAATATACAATATGTATAGTATGGCTCTCATTATAGGTTTATTTACAAAATTTTGTTTCAATATGGTTTCTGATTTTAAAGGTGTAATCGTTATTGATAGAAAAAATAGTTATTTCTAACTTCAAATTATTTTCAGTTTCGGTAATTGGTAATATTTTTGGCTCATTTTTTAAAGAGACCCAAGGAAGTTGTAAAATAGCTGTTTGTATTTGTTGTATAGTTTCTTTTACCGACTTTATTTTTTTTACCTCTATAGTAAAGGTGTTGTTGTAATTCAAATTTTCATTTTGTGGTTCAGAAATAGAGAAAATACCATTCAAAAGTTTTGAATATGGAATAAAAATATTTTCATTGTTATTTGCCTCTATTTCAACATTTTTAAGATGTTTTTTAATTATTTTACCTTTATTTTTTCCAAAAGTAATTTGTTTATTTTCTGGCAAACTACTATTTAATTTAAAAAATATTCCTGCGGCAAAATCTCTCAGATAATACCAAATTATCCACAAAAGTGTGAATATCAATAAAATAAAAATTCCGATAGCAAAAATCTGATTTTTGCCCATAAAAAACTGAATAGCTCCGACAAAAAACACAAACCAAGTCAATAGCTCAGTAATAGTAATAATTTTTTTACCAAATTTTCTTCTGTCTTTTGGAATTATAAATGGTGATATGAAATTTACAATTCTAAAAAAAACAAAAACAATTAGTGTTAAAAATAAAAATTCGTAAATAGCAAGATTTGAGAAGTCGGATAGATTTAAGTTCATTTTACAATACAATTTATATGTAGAGACGTGCCATGTGGCACGTCTAAATGACAATCTTGCCATGTTTAATAAAACCTATTAATTGCATGGCATGTCAATTTTTAAAAATGGTAATATTTTCTGATATTGAGACAGACGTGCCACATGGCACGTCTCTACAAGTTATTCTTCTATTTTTATTTCTTTTAGCACGTCTAATTTTTATCACACATGGTATTTTACCTAATACTGAGACGTGCATGGCACGTCTCTACAAATTATTTTATTTCAGGCATACCACATGACACGTTTCTATAAATTATTTTTCTATTTTCATTTCTTTTAGAGTTTCTTTTATCAGTTTCCACGTAGCTTTTATGTCGTGGTCTAAACCTACCGAGAAGCGAACAAGTCCAGGAGAAAGTCCCATTTTGTGTTGAGTTTCAATTGGCACTTCTGACGATGTGCTACTTCCAGAATTGCTAAATATTGTGGCAAAATAACCAAGACTAACTGCCAGATAACCAACACCTTTGTCTTGTAAGCTTTCCATAAATTCAGATGCTTTTTCGGGAGTTCCCAAATCAATAGCAATCATTCCTCCGTATCCGAATCCATGATTCTTCATGTCTCTCAATAATTTGTATCCTTTACAATCTTCTTGTCCTGGATAAATTATTTTAAGCTCTTTGTAGTCGGCAAATTTTTTGGCAAGATAAGCAGCATTATGGCTATGTTGCTTCATTCTAATATGCAGAGTATGAAGATTTTTAAGAATACTTGCCGATCTCATTGGGTCAAGTGCAGGTCCGAGTAGCATTGACGTGCCATCGTTTACGCTGGATAGTGCATTAATAAAATCATTAGAAGCACATATTGCTCCTGCAACGCAGTCATTTTTACCGTTTATAAATTTTGTCATACTATAAACTACAACGTCTGCTCCAAGAACTGCAGGGCTTACAATCATTGGAGTAAAAGTATTATCTACCACTAACTTAACATCTTTTTCTTTTGCAATTTTTGATAATCCAGGAATATCAGAAATTTGCAACAATGGGTTTGTCATTGTTTCGGTGTAGAGAATTTTTGTATTTGGCTTGATAGCTGCTTTTACTGCCTCTAAATCAGTAATATCCACAAGTGTTGTTGTGATATTAAATTTCTTCAAGTAATTCATGAAAAAGGCATAAGTTCCTCCATAGGTTGTTATGCTTGAAACAATATGGTCTCCTGAATTACAGAGCTGTAGAATTGTATTTGTAATTGCTGCCATTCCCGAAGCTGTTACCCATGCAGATTCTGTGTCTTCCATTTTTGCAAGTGTGTCTGCAAGATATTTGTTGGTAGGATTCCAGTGCCGTGAATATAAAAAACAGCCTTCTGCTTCTCCTTCAAATGTGTCTAACATTGTTTCTGCTCCCAGAAATGTAAATGTTGCTGAGTCTGTTATTGAAGGGTTTACGCCTCCAAATTCGCCAAATTGCTTAACTTTTTGAATTGCTTTTGCTGGTTGGTGTTTTTTGCTCATTTTTTTGTATTTTTATTAAAAAAAGGTAAAATTATGAAATAAATCAGAGAGAAAAACATATTAATTATTAGCTGTTTTTTAAACTGCATTTATTTATTTTTTATTATTACAAAAATAATTTATTTTTTATCAAAATAAAATTTTTTTCAATAAAAAAAACCTCTGAGGATATCAGAGGTTTTTAATTTGCTTAAAAAAAATTATTTTAGAACTACTTTTTTCGTAATAATTGAATTTCCATTGCTTATTTGAATATTATAAACTCCTTTTGCTTGGTTGCTAATATCAATTAAATTATTGGTAGAGTTAATTGTTTTTTGCAATACTATTTTACCAGTATAATCAAAAACAGTAACATCTAAATTTTCAGCATTTTGAGTGTTAATATTAAAAATACCATTTGATGGATTTGGTGCAATATTAAAATTATCGACATTTAATTGTTCAAAACCAACTGCTAAAGTAGTGAAGTCTGCATCGTAAACTGTAGATACTGTTTTTACCACACCATCGTCAAGAATTAAATATGCAGTGTAGTTTGTATTTTCAGTAAGTTCTATAAGATTAATAGTTGCTTGTGTACCAGCTGTAACATTCAAACTATTTCCTGCATCTACAATTTCAACAGCAGTTGGAGCTGTTGCTGACTCCAACAATACAGAGTAATATAAGTTTCCGTTTGCACTTGGAGTTACTAAAACATCCGCAGCTGTTTGTGTAATATTTATTGTGCTAATTTCCGAACATGTTGGGGGAATTACT
>JAOZQN010000840.1 GCA_029932195.1 Bacteroidales bacterium
ACTTCTTGATGGCTTGATTGTCAAAGACAACAATGTTACAATAGATAATTGTCGTGACCCCGAAGATACCATTTATGTTGATTTAACAGCCAAAAGGACAATACTTACAAACAATAGAACTCTAAAAGAAATTGAAGCTAACGCTACAACAGAAATGGCAAACAATTTACCAATTTTAGATGACTATGTAATTTAATTAATTTAAAATGAGACAGCTAAATAATATAAATAATCACGAAATAATAAAAATAGACTTAATAGATATTTTGCAGAATATTATAATCTATACATGTTTTGAAAAAGAAAATGGAATAAAATTATACAAAAAATCTTTTATTCCAGAAATAAATTTAAGGAGTAAACAATCAGAACTCATTAATTTTGAAGAACTATCATATAATTTATTAAAAGAAAAATTAACTGATTTTGAAGTTACTACTATTGATTTTAAAAACTGGAAATTAGCAACACAAATAAGAGTAATTTTTCCATTAAAACTCGTGAATGATTCATTATTAGAAAAAGATGAGTTAAGTCAAATAATACAAGGTTCAATAAATGCAAATGCTGTTGCCGAAACAAAATTTATATTCAAAAGCAAAAATATAGTAGTAGCCTATTTTGCCCATATACAACCAGAGCATCAAACTGTATTAGATTTATATACAAATATAATTATAGAAGAGGCGTAAATGAACCAAACTAGTCAAATAACAAAACATAATAATCTTGTTGGTTTGTGGAAACGAACAACTGAAGAGATGTTCCAAATAACAAATGCAAAAGAAGCAGATGTTATCTGGAACTCCGACATAGGCAATATAGCCACTTATGGTGAGTTTGGCTGGCAAGATATTTTTAAACAACCAATTGGATTACCACTATTTGTAGAAATATTTGAGACAGGCGACTTATCTAAATGGGTTATTGTTAATGACACTGTAAACAAGTGGGTTGTTACCAATAGTGAACATAAAATAGGACTTTATTCAGCATGTATAAGTAATGATATCAACAATATACCATCTTATGATAAATTTGTAAATCAAGTATCATATATTTACATTGATATACCAATTCCATCAGATAAAACAAGAGCTTTTCTTTCTTTTGAATACAAATGTGTTGGAGAACAAAATTGGGATTTTGGAAATGTCTATATTGCTCCAACAACTGTAACACCTGCACCTGGAATTGAACTTGATATCAACTATTTAAAAACAGATGAATTATCAAATGTTGCAGATTGGCAAAAAGAACAAATAGAAATCACGGAATTTATTGGAGATACTGCACGTATTATTTTTGCGTGGAAAAACGATAATTCCGTTGGATCAACACCACTAATCATAGATAATGTTATAGTAGAAGTAATTTAATATATGTATAATTCAGGAGACATAATGCTGTTTAACAGGAAATTTAACTGGTTTCAACCAATGAGTTGGATAGCTTTATTTATTCGCTTTTTCTCAAAAGCTAAGTATAATCATGCAGGGGTTATACTAGTAGAGAATGATAAGACCTATATTGTTGAAAGTTGGACTAATGGAGTTAGAAAAATTTTACTTTCTGAACGAAATTTAAAAGAGACTAAAATAGCAGTCTTCCGACCTAATTATTGGAATTTTGATGATATAGTTTTTCAAGAAGAGTTAAAACTATTATTAAAAAAGAAATACGATTTTAAAGGCACTATATATGAGCAATTTGTATATAATATTTTTGGAATATGGAAAGGAGCAAAAACGGAAAAACAGGCAAAAAAACGCTTGTTTTGTTACGAGTTGGTTTGGTATCTACATCGCCGTTCAGACACTTTTGGCATTTTAGATAGTTGGTGGAAGTGTAAACTAAACGACATTGTAACAGATAAGTATAAAAACTTTAAAAAAATAAAATAGAAATGTGGGAAGCAATAATTAAATTAAGTGATAACAAACCAACGATAGTATTATTTTTCTTTACTCTCGCACTTATAGCATTTTTAGTGTATAGTTTTGTAAAAAATAAAGATTTTAGACAATCTGTATTTTCTATTTTCACAAGTAAGAAACTGAAGTTTCGGAGTTGTAATTAGCTGGTTGTGAATATATTACAAAAACGGC
>JAOZQN010000249.1 GCA_029932195.1 Bacteroidales bacterium
TTAAATATTTATTGCAGTAATAGAAAAAACATCACACCTTTTAACAGAATTTAATATAAAATCTGTCAAGCTATTTCAGGAGAGGACACAACGCAACTTTTTTTTGAAATTTTTCTTTCAAATCCGTTTGAATTTGATTTAAAATTGCATATATTTTTCCAGAAACATGAATTGTTATTGCTATTGTTTCAACTTCTTCTTCTTTTTCAATATTAAAATTTGCTTTTGAGAAATTTTCCATTCCTTTTTTCGCAAATTCCAATAAAATATCAGACAATGCAACTTTTTTTTGCAATTCTTCTTTTAAATCTGCTTGAATTTGACTTATATTTGCATGTATCTCCTCCGAAATATGTATTTTGATTGGTTTTGTTTTCATTATTTGTTTATTTTTAGTGTAAAATTAATTGGAATTAACTTTTTAAGACTTATTTTATCTTTTTTTTTAAAGATAAAATATAAGTCTCAAAATAATTTTTTCTTATGTTTTTTAACTTTTTTGAAAGTTTTCATAAACTTCTTCACTTATTTCTTCATCTGTTTTAACCTGATTTTCTAAAATCCACTTTGTGAGCTTTGCTTTTTCAAAAAACAATCTCTTACCACGCTTGCTATGAGGGATTTGATTAGCCGAAGTTTGTTTGTACAGGTAACTTTTTGAACAAGACAAATAATCACATACCTCCTTAAAAGTCATAATTTTACTATCCTCTTTAAAATTTGATAATTTTTCAAAAAGTTGTTCAATTTTTTTTAGTATAATTTTGTTTTCTTGCTGGACGATATTTCTAATTGCATCGTCAAATGAATATTGATTCTTCATTTTTTATAATTTTAAAAATTAATAAATGAAGACTTACGTAAATCTTTAAATTTTCAATTGAGATGCAAAAATAGGTAGGAATATGAAAAGAAACTGGTTGTGCAACTTGCACAACCAGTTGTTTGTTATTTTTAGATTTCTTTTATTTTCTTTAAAAGAATAACTAATGGGTGTTTTTTGTTTATTTCGTTATTAATTGTTTTATAAGTAACTGATTCTGAAATACTTCCCCAGGATCTTGGGGATAATTTAAAATGCTTTGAGGAAAAATGTTGCTCAATAAACTGATTTTGTCCCAACCCTTTTGGAAGAATTATTTTTGCATTTATAATAAAATTATCAGTAAATGCTTTTAATTCGTCCTTATCTTTACTCTTTATCCATTCAATATGAACCTTTTTTTTACCATTATCTACAAAATGACGCTCAAAGTATTTAAAATCAATATCAATATAAGTTCCGCTCAATTCTTGATGTGTTATTTCAATTATTTTGTCAATTTGTTTGTCGGTTTTGTCTAATTTTATCAAGTCAAATTTTGGTTCATTACTATTATTTTCTGATGTCTTTTTATTATCAGGATTATTTTTTAGATTATTTTCAAAAACATTTTTCAAAAAATCATCAAATCCATAATACTTGGCAATTAGTTCAACTATATGGTTATACCCCTCTATTTCAAAGAATTTAATATCAATGCGATAGGTTTCATTTTCGTTTATATAATTTTCCCAAAAACTTCTTATTTCAGGAAATTCGTTATCTAAAAATAATTTAACAGGGTTGTCAAATATTCCATTATACTGTCTAAATCTATCTATAACTTTGTATTTATACCAGTCATTTGGATACGAACTGCTATCATTCAGGTTATTAACTTTAAAATCAATTAATTTTAGTTTTCTTTTATCAACCTCTATTCTAAAACTTCTTTCTGCATCATCTTCTGTGAGATATTTTTTTTAAAAATTATTAAATTCTTCTTTTAATGCTTCAATTTGTTTTTGTTTTTGCTCCAAAAAATAATTATCATGGTTTAATTGCATAGTATTTGTTTTAAATTACTGTAAATCATTATTTTTATTAATAAAATAAACTCTATTTGTTTTATAGCCTTTTTTCTTTTATCTGCAAATATAGGAAAATATTTTATTTGATTCCTCTATTTGCTATAACGTTATTAAATGATGGATAAGAATGGAAATATTCCTCGTTACAAATTTCGTTATAGTAATTATTATAATATTGATTCCAAACTTGTTTTAGCTCATCTTTTTCAGAAATAAATTCCTCTCTGCTTTTTAAGTAGCGAACTACAATTTTCCTAATACCACTACCTACATCAAATGATACTTTTTCTCTTGATGTAATTTTATTTGGTAGTCTTTGTTTAAATATATTTCTTAAAATTTGTTTGCCTACATTGTTTTTAAAAAATGAAGTATTATCTAATCTGTTAGCATATTTAATAATTTCCATATCTAAAAAAGGCGAACGTGCTTCTATTGTGTGTGCCATCGTACATAAATCTACTCTTCTAACTTCTGTAAAATATAAGTTCTCAATAAATTCAATTCTTAATTCTTTCCAATTTTTTCTAAGTTGCCCTTTTGAAAAAAAAGATTTGTAACCACAAAATATTTCATCAGCTCCTTCTCCTGACAATATTACTTTTAAACCGTCTTTTTTTGCTTCTTTTGCTAAAATATATGTTCCTATTCCATTGCTAATTATTGAGGGATTATAACTTTCTGTATGATAAACGACCTTATTAATTAACTCTTCAATTTCATCATTATCTGGGATATTAATATACCTTATGTTTTTTGTATTTATGCCTAAATATTTTACTAATTCTATTACGTTTTGATAATCTGAACTGTTCTTATCAATTAATGAATAAAAAATAATGTTTTTAGTTTTATGAAGAGCAAGATATGTTATAATTGAACTATCAAGCCCACCACTAAGAAAAATACCAAATTTTTCTGATGGTATTCTTTTATTTACAGCTTCTTTTAATAGCTCAAATAGATTATTGGAATTTGAACACAGAGTTGGAACTTCAATTTTGATATTTTGATATTTATTTGATAATAATTCTCCTTTAATGTTAAATTTTGAAACACCGCTTTTAATATTAAAAAATGAAATCACCCTTTCTTTAATAGTCTTTAATTCACTAACAAAAAAAATATTTTCTTTTGTTCTTACGAGAAAGAGCGGTTTTTTTCCAATAATATCTTTAATTACAATGATTTTATTTTTTTGTTTATCAAAAATTATTCCTGCAAACATTCCGTCTATTAAATCGTAAAAATTATCTTGAAATTTCTGATATAATGGTAGAATTATTTCTGTATCTGTTTTTGAAATTGTATTAATTTCATATTTGTCTTTCAGTTCTAAATAATTATAAACTTCACCATTAAAAGCTCCAACAAAATTATTATGGATAAATGGTTGCCGTCCTTTTATTGATAAATCATTTATTGCAAATCTTCTAAAACCTAATGAAATATCCGATTTTATATTAATCACAGAAAAATCATCAACACCTCTGTGTTTAAGTTGATTAAGTGCATTCTTAGTTTTTTTTTCTGAATCTACACCAATTGTTAAGACAATACCACACATTTTGTTATTATTTAAACATTTTTAATTTATTTGCCACTTTTTTTGCTATACTAAAATCAAATTTAAAAAGATTTAGAAATAGGTTTTCGTATTCTTCCCAATTATTAATTTGTTTATTATACAAAATATTATTTTTGGAATAGTATAAAATGTTGTTTTTTAAAAAGTAAAATTCGTTATTCACTATTTTAGAAAATCTTATAGAATTTCTAAAAGGATAATCAATATTATCGTTATAGCTATCTTCTATTTCACATCTGACTTGATTTTGATTATTTTCAAAAATACTCGTAGTGTAATTTAATGATTCTTTATCAGCATTAATTCTATATACATAAAGCTGATTATCAGCTATTTTTGCATTAAATTCAATTCCAAAGGCACGCTGTTTTGATTCTATATTTAATGGTATTGGTTTTGTTATTACCCACCCAAGACCAACGTCAATTAAAAAAAACTTATTTTCTAATTCTATTCTTATTAACTGATGTATGTTTCGTCCATTTATTTGAGTTGAATGTAATTTTACTGAAAAGCCTTTTTCTTTCAATATCTTATAAAAGTAAAAGTTTCTATCAGTGCATATTCCTCCCTGTTTTGATGGGTTTAATCCAGTTCCAAGTATTAGCCAAAAATTATGATACGGAACTGTTTCAAAATTCTCTTTTATCAGTTTTGTTATTTCTAAAATCATATTTTATTTTTCAAAATCCTTGATTAACTTATCACACTTAAAGCACTTTAAACCACAAATATTTTTACAGTTTATTTCATTTTTGAAAAATGTTTCTATAAAAGCTCGTTGATTAAATAAATTATCATTAAAAATATTAAATTTTGTTTGATTATTATGTTTTCCAATAAAATTTGGAAATATTTCGGTGAAATTAATTGATTTTAACCTATTTAGATACATATTAGTTAGATTCAGGATTCGACTCTCTGGTAAAGTCCTTCCTTGAATTTTAATAAACTTTACACCTATATTTTCATATAAATCCATATCTGATGGGTGTATCCAAGGCGTTTTTAAAATTTCAGAATAATTACTCATGTATTTTGTTTGACAATAATCTATGCAATAATTTTTATTGTTTAAATCATTCCCTTTCATTGATAAATGTCCATTTTCTAACATGTGATATAACGAAATTGGACAATCATAGATGCAGTCAGGGTTAGCCAATAATACTATTTTTTCATTATAAACACCATTCAAGTTTTTTAAAAATGCGATATTTCTATTGACTGTTCTTTCTAAAACAACTTTATCAAAACTAAAATCAGTAACTAATGATTTTAGTTTGTAAACTGAATCAGTTTTTAAATTTATAGAACATATTGTATTTATATTATTAAATTTCTTATTAATTATTTCAGCAATATACAAATTGCCAATAATAAGAGCATCAACACCTGTTTCTAAAATGCTATTTATTTCGTCATAGATAATATTTTCATATTTTGGGTTTCGTTCTATACCATTTGACCAAACACTATTTAAAGTGAAATGAAATTTTATATCAATTTTATGCAAGTTAATGATATAATTTTTCATTTCAGTTAATGATAGTTCGGGTATTTTCTTTGAAGCTCTTGCTTGTCCTAATATTAGACTTCGTGGTGAACCGTAAACATTATCAATGTAATTATTATCTTTTTTATTTTTCTGTAATTCTTTTAATTCCTTTACGAAATTTTCAGAAAAATAAGCAGGAACGCTTAATCCTATTCCATTATTCATTTTTTTTTATTAAAATTTATACATTCCTATTTTCTTTGCTACCTCAATTGGTAAATCTGCTTTAATTTTAAAAGTAGTTTCAAATAGAGATATAAACTCTTCTTTTGAACTTATAATTTTGTTATGAAATTTATTGTTTTTAGAGTATCTCAAAATATTACCTTTTAAAAAATAGAACTCGTTATTCACTACTTTTGAAAAACGAATTGAATTTTTAAACGGATAAAGTTCCGTATTTATAAATCTATTATTTATTTGTTTTTTTATTATTTCTTGATTTTGGGTTTTAACTAGAGTATTATAATTTACATTATAACTTCCTTTATTCTGTTTATACAAGAATAATTCATTGTTAATAATTTCGGTTTTAAAATAGAGACCGAAAAAATTAAAATTCATATTTTCTTTTAATGAAATTGGGTGCATTAGTGCCCATCCTAAGCCAACATCTAAAAGATAAGGTTCGTTATTAATCTCTATTTTAAGCAATCTATGTATTTCATTTCCATCTATTTTGGCAGAATGTAAATTTGATTTTATTCCTAATACTTCTAATTTTTGTTTTAAAAATAGAGTCTTATCTGAACATGTTCCTCCATATTTTAATTCCATCTTTTTATTTAAAATAATTCTAAAATTATGAAATGGAACTGTTTCAAAATCATGCTTTAATATTTTTAGTATTTTGTTTTTCATTTAATTGCAAATCCAAAAAGTCTTGAAATATTTATATCTGTTAAATCAAAGAAATCTATAATTTCTTTATTTTTAATATCCATTTTAATAATTCCTGTTTTTGTTTCTTCGATAGGAATATTTGTATTCCATCTTGATTCAGATGTTTTTGAATTTATTTGTGTTATTCCAATAAAAAAATATTTTTCAAAAATATTTAATCCTCTGCACCAGCCATAATATCTTCCAATTTTAAATAAATCTACATATTCTTTAAAATCTGAATAATTTCTAATATCTTTATTTCTTTGATAAATCTTACCATCTACGCTTGTTATCCAAATTTTATTCTCAAAAACAAGACAATCGTGAATATGTGCAGGTAAACGTGGTGATATTTCTTTATGTAAATACAAATTGATAAGTGTCTTTTTTGTGAAAGAAGTTGCAATCAAACAATTATCAATAACAGTGCAATTATTTAAGTGAAATTTATCTTTGACTTTACGTTGGTTGAACGATTTATTTGTGTCATTATCATAATAACTATCAATATTAATATTATTTTCTTTGCCTAAATACCTACTATTCGCTTCGTTAAAAGTCAGTAAGTTTATGGATTCAATAAAATCACTATCAATATTGTATATTTCAATTGAGTCTAAACCTGTATTTGTTATGATTATTAAATTATCATTAAATTTTATTCCATGAATATCATTCATCACATTTGATGAAATGGATTTAATAATTTTGTAATTATTTGCATCAATAATATGAATTTGATTGTAATCTGCAATTGCAAAAATATTTTTATCTTTATTATAAGCAATTTGCGTAAATCCTTTGCCTTTTACAACAAAGTTTTTATGAGGTATAAAGTTTATAAGCTCTTTTACTTTTTTTGTATCAATATCTATTTCAATGAGCTTGCTTTTGGGATCTCCATTAAAATAACTAATTGGTATTATAAGTTTTTCATTCATTTTACATTACTTCTCTCCCGATGCAAAAATTATTATTGTTTTCATGTCTAATTGATAAAGCATATTTATAACCAGCTTCATTACAGTATTTTTGAATATCATTATCATTTTTCCCCTCGGGATAACAGAAAACATCAATTTTTGTTTTAATTAATTTCTCTAATGTTTTTTTTGATACTATTATTTCATTTTTACTCTTTATTTTGTGCGAGGTTAAGAAGCGATGAGTTATTCCATGACTTATAATTTTAAATAATTTTGACAATTTAATTATTTCTATTTCTGATAAAAAAGTCCTTTTAAGTATGTTATCAAATTCAGAGAAATAATCTGACAATTCATTTAATTTTTCAGTAGCTAAACTTGAAATATATTTTTTAATTTTAGGAATATTATTTATGTCAAATTCAATATTAGAAAAGTTTCTTAATTTTTGAATTTTATTTTCTGATAATATTTGATACACAATATCCATTCCTGTATAATTTTTAAAAATTGAGTTTCCTACATTTATAGAAAAACTAATAGAATTATAGTCCAATGAATATTTGTTTTTAAGTAGATTTGCCACTTGTAAATGTTCTGTAAATCCATCATCAAAACTTAAATGAAAATAAGATTTATTTTTTAAGCATTGTTCAATACTTCCAAAGTAGAGCCCTTTTTGCAAATAATTATTAACTTGCTTATAAATAAATTCAATATCGCAAACCATTTTTCTTTGAAAATATAACCTGTTTATATGTTGTTTATCATCAATTTGAACTCTGTGAAACATTAAAATATTCGGCTTATTCATTTATTCTATTTTTGCTTTTATAATCTTAACTTCATCTATCACATTATTTATAAAATCATTATCTATTTTCATGTTTTGTTCTAAATTTTTTAAGAATGATTGAAATTTCCTATCTCCCAGTTCAATTCGTAAAACCTGCATTGTAAGTATGTTTTGTTGAATAATATAATTGCAATTTTTAATATATTCATTTTGATACCACCACGTTTTTTTGTCTTTCAATATATCTAAAATCAAATGTATTAATGATTGTGTTCTGTAATTATTTATTTTTATTTTAAAAAAAACATCTTTTTTTATCTGTTTGTAATATTTTAATTCGGATTTATGTTCTGATTTGTTTTCCCAGTTTTTGTTACTAAGAATCTTCTCAAATAACCTATAAAAAATTAATCCTTTTATATCGGCTTGTAATTTATTTTCATTTATTATTAATGATGTTTTTTGTAATCTCCTGCAATGTTTAAGTGGTAGCACAATTTCAAAAAGTTCTTTATTTAATATATTTCTATTTATTATTGACCAATTAAAATCACTTCGTCTATTATATCCTTTTTCAGGAGTATAATTAGGTGTTTTTAATAGTTCGGGATTAAAAATTATTGTATTCCCTCCACGATAAATTGATTTACCAGTAATTTTTCCTATTGTTTCAGGTTCATAAATTAATTTTCTAAATACATTAACTCCTTTTGATAATAATGCAGTTTCTTTAAGAAAAGCTATAAAAGCACCTGCATTTGTTGTTTCTTCTGTTTGCCAATAATATGGATATTCAAGATGCTGAAAGTTTTTATTAGAAAGGTCATAATAAAATTCTTCATGCTTAATGTTTGTTTGTTGTAGCTTATTTAAACTAAATTTATCAGTAGGGTTACAAGCTGCAAAATAAGTTAAATTGTAATAAAAATCAATAAGTTGTAGCCTTAATGTATTTAAAAAAGGCAAAGGTGGGGCATCTGACACTTGTCCAAATAAAACGTCTATTTCATTGTCTGCTTGTTCTGAAATTATTTTAAAATAATTAGGCATTTTAGTTTCATTTGCAGTATCGTATTTGAATAAATCATCATCATCTATTACCCATGAGATGTTATTGTTATTAAATAAAACCTTTCCTTTTTTATACATTTTTTCCTGTAAAAATGTTCTATTTTCAGCAATTGAACGACCATTTGATATGTTTTTTATTAATTCAATCTTTAGTTTTTTTTCTGAACTAAAATAATTTATAATTGGTCTTATTTCATATTCATTATCTGTATTTTCTAAAATTAAAAACCTATAATCATTTAACAAATCTCCGTGTTTACTATAAAGATTTAGAAATGATTTGAATAATTCTGTTAGATTTTGTGAATTATTTGAAATAGCTCCAATTATTAGATTAAACAGGGTTTGTTCATAAAAACTAAATTCGCTCAAAAATATTTATATTTGTAGT
>JAOZQN010000841.1 GCA_029932195.1 Bacteroidales bacterium
GGCATTCGTGAAAAATAATTTAGACCCACGATTTACATCGTGGGCTACATAAATAGCATTTGATACAATTTGTTATTACATCACAATATTTGGCTGTAAACCAATCAATTTATAAAAAATAAGCCCTGTGAAAAATTTATTTTACAGGGCTTAATTTATTCATTAATAAGTTTTCTTTTTTCTACGTTTAAAATTGTCGCTACCTTTTCTGCTACTTTTGCGTTTGTCTTCACTTCGTTTTCTCCTGTCGTTTCTATTTCCTCCTTTCTTTTCGTCGGCTTTACGAGGACTTGCAACTTCTACACTCAGTTTTATTTCATTAAATTCCACTCCATCAAATGCTTCTAGAACTTCTTTCTCATATTGGCTGTCGGTTTCAAAAAATGAGAAATTCTTTAAAATATCTATTTTACCAATTTCAATGTTTCTAACACGAGTATTTTCGTTTATTAGTCCAATCAAATTTTGCGGTTTCAGGTCGTCTCTTTTTCCAATATTTATGAAAAATCGTGAAAATACTAAACCACTGTCTCTGTTATTTCCTCTTTCATTTCTATCTCCCCTTTCATTTTTATCGCCTCTGTCTCGTCTATCGTTTCTATCTCCCCGTTCTCTTCTGTCGTCTCTATCTCCTCGTTCTTTTTTCTTAATATTCAAATCAGGAGCATTTTTATAATAATTAAGAAAACGATTAAATTCCAGAGACACAAATTTCTTTATAATGTCTTCTTTACTAAGGCTTTCTAATTTTTCATTAATAGTCCCAAGATAATCTTCTATTTGCGACTCGTTTACTTCAATATTTTGAATCTTATCAATAAGGCTATAAAGTTGTTTTTCACAAATTTCTTTTCCTCCTGGAACTTGTTTTAGAGTGAAATTTTTGCCAACAATTTTAGCTATTCGTTTTATGCGACCAGTTTCTCGGCTATGTATAATTGAAGCCGAAATTCCTTTTTTTCCTGCTCTACCAGTCCTTCCACTTCTGTGGATATAAATTTCTAGTTCGTCTGGTAGGTTATAATTTATTATATGAGTTAAGTTGTCCACATCAATTCCTCTGGCGGCAACATCGGTTGCTACAAGAATTTGCAAACGACCAAGTCTAAATCTGCTCATTACCGTATCTCGCTGTGCCTGAGATAAATCTCCATGCAAAGCATCTGCATTATACCCATCTTGGATTAATTTGTCGGCAACTTCTTTGGTCTCTCGGCGAGTGCGACAGAACACAATGCTATAAATTTTCGGATTAATATCTGCTATTCTTTTTAGTGCTAAATATTTGTCTCTGGCATTTACCATGTAATAAATATGCTCAACATTTTTAGCCGCAATGTTTTCTCTGCTAACACTAATTTTCTCAATATTTCTCATGTAATTTTTTGCAATACGCTCTATTTCAGAGGGCATAGTTGCAGAAAATAAAAGTGTTTGTCGTTCTTTTGGAGTAGTTTCTAAAATACCATCAAGTTCTTCTTTAAAGCCCATATTTAGCATCTCATCAGCTTCGTCGAGAACTAAAGTCTTGATATTATCTACTTTAAGCATTCTTCTTTTTATCAAGTCCAATGTTCTACCTGGTGTGCCGACAATAACCTGTGCACCTTTTTTTATTGCTCTAATTTGCGTGTCGATACTTGCTCCACCGTAAACTGGCACAATATTTACTTTCATAAATTTAGAATAGGCTTCCAGATCCTTAGATATTTGAATAGCAAGCTCTCTGGTGGGGCTTAGGATAAGTGCCTGAGTCTTTTTAGAGTCATCAAGTTGTTGAATTATTGGCAGACCAAAAGCTGCAGTTTTTCCTGTTCCTGTTTGAGCAATTCCAATAATATCTGACTGTGTATCAAGTAATTTAGGGATTATTTTTTCTTGGATAGGGGTTGGATTCACGAAGCCCATTTCAGTAATGGCTTCTAAAATTTTCGGACTTAAGTCCATTTCGTTAAATTGCATAATTTTACTTTTGTTGTGAATGTAGTTTTTTTAGTTATAAAGTTAAAAGTTATTTTCTCGTTTTTATATCAATTAAAAATTGCTTTATTTTATCTAATTAATTATAAGTCAATATACTCAATTTTAATATTAAAAAGAG
>JAOZQN010000842.1 GCA_029932195.1 Bacteroidales bacterium
ACTACCTTTGCTCAGTAATTAATAAAATTACATTTCGGGCACACACATTTTCTTGCACGTCATTTGCTTTTTCACTGTGCGGGAATTGTACGTGGTACGTTGATTGATTGACTTTTTACTATTAATTGACATTGTACCAAAAAAGCAAACGACGGCAAGAAGTTACCGTTAAGCATAATAGCCAAAACTTTAAAAATCAATAACAATGAAAAAATCAATACAAATATTAATTTTACTAATTACAATAGTATTTAATTCTTTTGCACAAAATGAAAATTTACAAAAAATACATACTATAAAAGGCAAGCATAGTTATATTAATGAAATTTACATAAGTCAAAGTGAAAAATATCTTGTTATTTTATCAGAATATAAATATATAACATTTTATAATTTTGCTACATGGCAAATTATAAATGACTATAAATCAAATAAATTTATTAGTATAGAAGGATGTGGTTTTATAGATAGTGATAAATATTTTTTTGCAAAGTATGGTTCTTCATTTCAACATAGACAAAAAATTACGATAGATGGCTGGTCTACAAATATTAAGAATTATGCACCTAAAACAGATTTTCATGAAGATAGATTTAACGCTTTTAAAAAATTTAAACAATTTGAATACAATAATTATGTTTTTAAAATAAATGGTAATTCAATAGATATTTATACGAAAAAAGCAAAAATGGATAATCCTAATATTATTGTTGCAGATAATTTACCGCCTGAAATAATAATAACTAATCCAAATGTAACACGTGGCTTTAAACCGGTTTCTACAAATAAAGAAATTATAATTTCAGGTGTAGTAACTGATGAAAATGGAGTTTATAAAGTTCTGATTAACGGAGAAGAAATTAACATGCAAAATAATGGAGCATTTTCACATACTGCTTTGTTAGCAATGGGTGATAATTCATTTACAGTTACTGCAACAGATACAAAACGAAATACAACAACTAAACAATTTATAATAGAACGAAATTCTAATCAACAAGAGACACAAGTTGTAAATAATCAAACAAATAACACAAATGTTCTACAAACAGGTAAATATTATGCTCTGATAATCGGGAATAATTCATATCAAGACAATGCAATTTCATCATTAAACGAACCAATAAATGACGCAACAAAACTTTATAATGTTTTAACAACTCAATATACATTTGAACCGCAAAACGTAACACTTTTAAAAAATGCTACTTATGTTCAAATGATTGAAGCCTTTGATTATTTGAGCAATACATTGACAGAAAATGATAATCTTCTCGTTTTTTACGCTAGTCACGGTTGGTGGGACGACGATAAAAATTTAGGTTACTGGTTGCCAACAGACGCAAGGAAAAACAGCACAGCTTTTTGGATAGCAAACAGTCGTATAAGCGACTATATGAGTAGCATAAAATCAAAACATACACTTTTAATTGCAGATGCTTGTTTTAGCGGAAGTATTTTTAAAACAAGAAGTGCATTTGCAGACGCACAACCAGCAATTAATAAACTTTATGAATTGCCGAGTAAAACAGCAATGACAAGCGGGAATTTAAAAGAAGTTCCAGACAAAAGTGTATTTTTACAATATCTCGTTAAAAGATTAAATGATAATACCGAAAAATATATTTCTGCCGACCAACTTTTTGCAAGTTTCCGTATAGCTGTGATGAATAATAGCACAACAGAGCCTCAATTTGGAACAATCCAAAATGCAGGAGATGAAGGTGGAGAATTTATCTTTATAAGAAGAAAATAACAAAAAATGTAAGCAGCTTCTTTTTGAATAAATTTGCTTACTGAATGATTTGCGGTTTGATTGACAGACCGAACCGACTAAAACATTTTTTTCGCTACGCTCAAAAATATTTTAGTCAGTTCAGTCTGTCATTTGAAAATGGAAGAAAAAAATGATTTCAGTAACGGATTGATTGAAAAGAATATGCTTAACATTTGCTTTGATGTCAATATTTTGTGTGGGTGGTGGTGAGTTTTTTCGCTACGCTCAAAACCCACCACCACCCACACAAAATATCGACACAAGAGCAGTTACCGTTAAGGCTAATAAAATAAAAAAATGACAATAGAATTTTTAGGACACGG
>JAOZQN010000250.1 GCA_029932195.1 Bacteroidales bacterium
AATTTAGATTTTAAAGAATAAATTTTATATTTTCACATATTTATCAATCAAATAATAATTTAAAAGCTATGAAAACAAAAAAAAATGTAGTCTTGTTATTTCTAATTGTTATTTTTGTTCTTTCATCTTGTAGAAAGGATAAAATGTTTGAGCAACCAACTGTAGAAGTCGTCGGTTTTGAACTGACAGAATTGCCTGGAGAATATGCACATTTGAATATTGATGTCTTGGTTACAAACAACGACAAAAGAGAGGTGATAATCAAAGACATAGAGTATGTTGTAAGTATTGATGATATTACATCTGAAATAGAAAATGAACTTATTGGTCAGGAAATTTTGACAGACGAGCCATTGGCTTTAACTCTCCCATTGACATTAAAAACAAAAGATGCTGTAAAATTGCTTTCAAAACTTGATGCAGGTGAGGAACTTGACTATTCTGTGATAGGCAATTTTCATGTAGAAGAAGGTATCCCGAAACTGTTTGAGCTTCCGATAGATATTAGTGGAACAGCATCTGTTGATGTTGGTTTTGAAAATTTTTACACCCAACCGCAAGTAGCAATAGAAGATTTAACTGCAGATTATGAAAAAAATGGTGATAACTACACTTTTGATTTTGAAGTTACATGCAAAGTAAACAATATGGATAGCAGAAGTGTTGTTTTAGATGAGGTAGAATATTTTGTAAATATAGAAAATATACCTTCTATAACTCATGTTTATTCCGAAGAATTATCAATTGCAGGCAATGGAAATATGCAAATAAAATTACCTGTAACTTTAAACTTAAATTCTTCGCAAGGAGCTACACTCGCACAGGCAATTGACGAGGGTAATATTAATTTCCTTGTAGAAGGAATATTTCATGCTATAAAAGTTGAAGATAAAGATACTGATTTTTACCTACCTCTTTATATAACTGGAAATGTTAGCGGTGGAATTTTGTCTGGTTTTTTTGAGCAACCAACTGTTACTGTTATTGGCTACACACTCAAAGAGTTACCAAACGAATACGCATATTTAGATGTTACTGTTTCAATAACAAATAATGACACAAGAGAGGCATATATTTCTGATGTTGAATACGAACTAACAATTGATGGAATATCTGCCGAACCGCTTCAATTAGATATAAATCAAAATATTACAGTTGGCACTCCTCTTGAATTGACTCTTCCTGTAACACTTGTTACCAACGAGGCAATTAGACTTTTAGATAAAATAGTTGCTGGAGAATCTTTACCTTATGTTGCAACAGGAACTTTTCATATAGACGACCCTGTTTTGGAGCTTTTTGATTTACCATTAAATATTTCTGGAACTGCCAATGTAGAAGCTGGATATGAGGAATTTTACAATCAACCACAAATAACTATTGATGATATTTCTGTAGTTTATAGTGATAATGGAAGTTATAATTTTGATTTTGACATAGCTTGCACCGTGCAAAATATGGACTCCCGAAGTGTTACTATAGATGAGGTTGAATACATTGTAGATATAGAAGGAGTAGAATCTAATTTGCACTTATATTCAGACTCTTATACCAATCCGTTAACAATTGATGGAGATGGAACAGTATCATTAAATTTGCCAGTTTCATTTAGTTTAAACTCATCGCAAGGCGAAATGATGGCACAAGCACTGGAAGATGGCACTATAAATTACACAGTTGAAGGTATTTTTAACGCAACAAATGTAAGCGGAATTTCAACCGATTTTATTTTACCACTATATTTATCGGGCAGTATTGCAGGCAATATTGTTTCGGAACTTTTTGAACAACCTACGGTTGATGTTACAGGATATACGCTTTTGGAACTTCCAGGCGAACATACTTATCTGACCATAGATATTGTAGTTACAAACAATGACACAAGAGAGGTAGAAATATTAGATATTGATTATCAGGTAGATATTGAGGGAGTGCTTTCTTTGGAGGAGAGCGAAACAATAAATCAGACAATCCAAGTTGGCACACCATTGGAGCTAACTTTACCAGTTACTTTGGTTACCGAAGAGGCTATTGAGCTTTTATCAATATTAGATGCGGGCGAAAATCTCAACTATCATGTTTTAGGAACTTTTCATGTAAATGAGCCTGTTCTAAATTTATTTGACCTACCAATAGATATAACAGGAAGTGCTTCTGTTGATATTGGTTTTGAGGAATTTTTCCAACAGCCAGATATTGAGGTGAATAGTATTGATGCAGATTATACTACAAGTGGTTTTCCTGTTCCAGTAAGTTACACCATACAAATGGACGTAAACACAACTATTGAAAATATAGATTCTCATAATGTAATTATTGATGAGGTTGAATATGTTGTTACAATAGAAGGTCAGGAATCTGAACTGCATTATTACTCAGATACTTATTCCACTAATATTTCAATGGCGGGGAGTAGCACTATGGATTTAGTTCTGCCAGTAACAATGATTTTAAATTCCTCAGAAGGAGCATCTTTAATCTCAGGCATGTCAGATGGCACTGCAGATTATATTATTGAAGGAATATTCCATGCTATTGATATTGAGGGAAATAGCGTAGATATAGTTCTCCCATTATACGATACTGGAACAGCCCCTGCAACTGTTGTAGGTCCTTAAAAAACTGTGATTTATATTATGAAATTGTTTTTGATATATACTAAAAAGGGTAATTTATTTAATTGTTTTATTCTTAGTTGATTGCAAAATAATTAATGGCAAAAAGTTATACCTTTTTTAGTATATAATTTATTTTTAATGGAATTTTTAAAAGAAATATTTCTATACAATCAAGATGCACCGCTGATATTTACCCGATTTTATTTTTGGGCATTTTTTGCGGTGGTAATGTCTTTGTATCTTGTTGTATATAAGAAAATTGCCGCAAGAAATATCTATCTTTTTGCGATAAGCCTATTTTTTTATTACAAAACAAGCGGATTGTATTTTTTCCTTCTAATATTCTCTACAATAGTAGATTACTTTATTGGCTACGGGATTTTTAACTCCGATAAAAAACTTAAACGCAAAATATTACTTGCACTAAGTATTTTTGTCAATTTGTTTGTTCTTTCGTATTTTAAATATTCCTATCTTGCAGTTGATACTGTAAATTATTTGCTTGGCACTCATTTTGAAGTAGTTGATGTGCTTTCAAAATGGTCTAACAATTTCACTGGTTCGCATTTTGATATTGATAGAATTATTTTACCCGTAGGAATTTCGTTTTTCACATTTCAGACAATTAGCTATTCTATTGATATTTACAGAGGAAAAGTTAAACCTGTCCGAAATATCTTGGATTTTGGGTTTTACGTATCTTTCTTTCCACAACTTGTTGCAGGACCAATTGTTAGAGCATCGGAATTTATTCCACAGCTTTACGAAAAATACAAACTCACACGAACAGAATTTGGTTTTGCCGTTTTTATGATATTAAATGGTTTGCTCAAAAAAATGTTTATATCCGACTATATATCAGTCAATTTCATTGATCGAGTTTTTGCTTCACCACGAGTTTTCTCTGGCTTTGAAAATCTGATGGCACTCTACGGATATTCAATTCAAGTTTACGCCGATTTTTCGGGCTACACCGATATTGCTATTGGAATAGCTCTGCTCATGGGATTTAGACTTCCAATAAACTTTAATTCGCCATACAAAGCAACCAGTGTCGGCGATTTTTGGAAACGCTGGCATATTTCGCTATCTACTTGGCTTAAAGACTATTTGTATATCCCACTCGGAGGTAGCCGAAAAGGCAAAATTAGAACAAATATCAATTTAATGATAACAATGCTTCTCGGAGGACTCTGGCACGGAGCAAGTTGGCAATTTGTAATTTGGGGTGGTTTGAACGGAATTGGACTGGTAATTTATAAATATTGGCGAAAAATAAGTCCTTTTACTGGCGATAATAGATTGCCTGCTAAAATTCTTGCAATTTTTATAACCTTTAATTTTATTACTTTTACAAGAATTTGGTTTAGGTCAGAAACGATGGAAATTGCAAACGGAATGATGTATCAGATAGCAAATTCGTTTAATTTTGCTCAAATGGGAGAGGTTATTGTTTCGTATTGGAAAATATTTGCAATGATGGCTTTCGCAATGATAATACATTGGTTACCAACAAAAATAAAAGATGGCTACAAAAAAATATTTATAGAAACACCTCATTATCTTAAAGTTATAATTGTAGTAATAGTAATTTTCTTAATCTATCAAGTTCGGTCTTCGGAAATACAACCGTTTATTTATTTTCAGTTTTAAAATAAAAAATAAATGAGTTTTATAATAAATTATGAGAATTAGATTTTACAATTGAAAAAAATAAGTAATAAAATATGGAATTAGAACAACTTTTAACAGATTTAAAAATAACAGCGATTGAACCCAAAACAAAAACTTTTTTAGAAATAATGAAGGTTTCTAATAAAGAAGTTCCTATTGCAAATATTTTAGCATATTTTTTCAATCCTAATAATGAGCATGGGCTAAATAACTTATTTATTAAGTCGTTGTTTAATATCCCAAAATATAATTTGAATGAGAAAATAAAAGAAACCGAAAATAAAACACAAATAGATAAAATAAGTTGGGTAAAAGTAGAAACAGAGAAAAAAACAAGCGACAATAAACGTATTGATATTTTTATTGAAACAGAAGACAAATTAATTGCTATTGAATTTAAAATAAATCATATACTAAATAATCCGCTAAAAAGTTATCGGGAATATGTAGAAAAATTAAAAGATAAAAAAGTCGGAAAATATGAAACATACTATTTTATTTTAACTCCATTTTGGAAAAAACCTGAACAAGAGTATAAAGAAAATATTGAAAATAATTTTTATCAAATAATTTTAAGTGATTTAATAAAAGAAGTAAAAAAAGATGAGCTTTCTGAAAATTTATTAAATAAAAAAGATTCTCAATCATATTTTTATAAAGATTTTATAACTACAATTGAAAATAGACGTAAATTTTACGAAATGATAGAAAAATACAAAAAATATTGCAATAAAAAAGAAAAAGAAGAAGATAACACAAATTTTAAAAAATTAGAAACATTATTTGACGATTTAAGTTCAATAAAAAAAGAATTGGAAAAAAAAGCAGAAGAGTTAAAAAAAGGACTAAAAGATTTTCAAATTTTACCGTTTAGTAAAAATAAATTAAATAGTGTGTTGATTAAAGCACACTATAAAGATAAAAAGAAAGTAGGTTCTATAAAAATTAGATTAACTTTAAATAATTGTTTTTTAGAATATTGGAGTGTAGATAATAATAAACTGAAATCTGAAAAAATAAAATGTAATCTAAATTTAGAAAAATTAAAAGAAGAAATACAAGAAGTATCTAAAATGAAATAGTAATATTTTCTCAATCTATCAACGGTCTGCGGAAATACAACCGTTTATTTATTTTCAGTTTTAAAAAATATAATTATGCAAATTACAAATAAAATGTAAAATATGCCAAAATTACAAATAGTTCCAACAGAATATTTATCTAATTTTAAGACAAAAATAAATTTTGATTTAAAACTTGCTTTTGATAAAATAGAATATAAAGATTTTAAAAAAGAGATTTTTTATTACAATACTAATTCCGTTGCAAGTTCGGCAAAAATAGAAGGTGAAATAGCGAGTTCACAAGATTTAATACAATATTTAAAACATAAGAAAAATTTTAAACCTGCATACATAAATGCAACAAACGATTTATATAATGCTTATATTTTTGCTCAAAAAAGCAAATTGACAGAAAAAAACTTGCTAAAAACTCACAAAATTCTTTCAAAAAATTTATTAATAGAATCGGCACAAGGCAAAATAAGAACACACAACGAACTTATTTACAGCGAAAATGGTAATATACTTTATACTGCAACACAAAAAGAGGACGTTGAGAACGAATTTGACAAACTAATAAAGGACTTAAATACTTTGTTAAACAGCGATTTAGAAATAGAAGAAGTTTTTTATTTTGCTTTTATGCTAAGTCTCGTTTTTGTTAAAATTCACCCTTTTGAAGATGGTAACGGACGCACATCACGATTGTTAGAAAAGTGGTTTATTGTTCAAAAATTAGGTAAAAAAGCTTGGTTTTTAAAATCTGAATTAAATTATTTCAACAAACGTAAAAACTATTTTCTAACTTTAAATAAAATGGGATTATTTTATGAAGATACTGATTATAAGGAATCTATAATCATTTCAGCATATACAACCAACACACTAAACGATTAGTTTTTCGGAAATACAGCCCTTTATTTCCAGTTTTTAAAAATATTCTATTTTATTATTACGTTAATTAAAACAAATACCTTCAAAAAATACATTGAAAAAAAAAAATACATATAAAAAAATACTATCAGGAATATTAATTTTTATAATATTCTTGCCAGTAATGCTTTATGTCTTTTTTCAAATCCCTTTTGTCCAAAACTATCTTACCAAAAAAGTTTCTCAAATAATATCAAAACAATTGAACACAGAAGTTACTGTGCAAAAAGTCTCTTATACTTTTTTGAACGATATTATTATCAAAGACCTATATATTGAGGATTATAGAGAGGATACTTTGTTATATATCAGTCAAATAACTGTTCGCCCACTTAAACTTAAATTTTCGAAAAACGAAATTCGTTTGCATCGCATAAAAATTGAGACCTTAAAAACCAAAATTTATGAAGATACGCTCGGAAATTCTAATTTGCAAATATTTTTAGATAATTTATCTAAAAAAGAAAAAGAAGACAAGGAAGATAAAAAAGAAAAACATATTGATTTTAAGGTAGATAATTTTAAAATTGTAGAATCTTCTATTTCTTATAAAAAACAAAATTGGTCGGATACCGTAAAAGGTTTTAATTTCGATAATTTTCATATAGATAGCTTAAATATAATTGCCAAAAATTTTCATTTTATTGATGATTCACTTTATTTAGAATTAAATAATTTTGGTTTTATAGATACAATTTCAAATTTTGAATTGCAAGAAATAGTTTCAAAAAGTATAATTTATTCGCCACATGATATTATTTTAGACGATTTTTCGGTAAAAATGCAAAAAACCGACCTGAATTTTCATAAAATAGGGTTAAATTACACAACTACCGATGATTTTAGCGATTTTATAAATAAAATAAATCTTGATATTCAGGTCAAAAAAAACTCCAAACTTGCACTTGGCGAAGTAGGATATTTTGTGCAAGAATTATTTGGTTACAATCAAATAATTCAATTATCTGGCGATATAAATGGCACTGTAAGTAATCTTACAGTCAATGATTTGAGTGTGAAATATGGTGAAAATACACATTTTTATAGCAATTTTAATTTAATTGGACTTCCCGACATAAATAATACGTATTTTGACATTTCAATAGACACACTTTCTACGTCCAAAAACGATATTTCATCATTTAAAGATCCCAAAGATTCTACAAAAAACCTGATAAAACTTCCGGCACAACTTCAAAACATAAGTGAGCTAAATTATAGTGCAAAAATTGTAGGCTTGTCAAATAACTTTATTATCGTTGGTGGATTAGAAACGAATCTTGGAAGTGTGAATACAGATATAAGGGTTAGTCGTGATAGTTTGAAAACCAATGTATTCGGTATTGTAAACCTTGATAATTTGAATATTGGAAGTTTTGTTGGAGAAGACAAAATAGGACGACTAACTTTTAACGATACAATTGATATTAACTTATTTAAAGACAAAACGTTAGCAGGAAATACTGATGGTTTTATTTCTAAATTTCATTATAATGATTACACCTATCGTAATATTGTTATAAATGGTGATTTTACTGATAAATCTTTTAATGGAAATGTTTTTGTGCGAGACACAAATTTGATTTGCGATTTTAGTGGAAGTGTAGATTTTTCGGAAGAAAAACCAAATTTTGATTTTGTCTTAGATATTGATTCTGCTCAATTATATAAATTAAATTTTGAAAAAGAAGCAAAAAATACTTATATAAGTTTTGGTTTAAAAACACATTTAGAAGGTATAAAATTAGATGACATTAATGGAAATGCAAATTTCACAAAACAATTTGTTTACAATAAGGATACAAATCAACTTGTTGTAGATACCTTTGAATTAACATCTTACATAAAAAATTATTTTGGAGGAAAAGAAAATAAAGAAATTATAATTAGATCTGATTATGTAGATGGACGAATTGTTGGATTTTTTGAATTTGAATCGCTAATAAATTATGGTAAAAATTTATTATCAAGTTACTTACCTTCATTAAATAAAGTGAAAGAAGAGACTAATCCTTTGGAAATTATTGAAGATATGCAAATAGACAAAGGAAATATGTTTCGTTTTACTTTTGACTTAAAAAATAGTAAACAAATAACAGATTTTTTTATCCCAACTATTTCAATATCAGATAATTCTATAATAAAAGGAAACTACAATTCTTATAGTAATAGGCTTTTTGTAAAACTAAAATCAGACACAATAATAGTTAATGATAAAAAAATAACCGAATTAGAATTAAATGTTGATACTAAAAATGATATTCTGAAAATGGGCTTTTTTTGCGAAAAAATAACTATAAATAAAGATTACTTTTTGGATAGTATGCAATTAAATTGTGCTTTAAAAAATGATACTGCAAATGTGAATTTGAAGTGGGAAAATAAATCGGATAGTATAAATAAGGCTAATTTACATCTAACTTCTTTCTTTTTTAGAGACACTTCAAATAATTTATCTATAAAAACCAATTTAGAAAATGATACTATTTTCTTAAATAATAGAGCCTGGATTTTAGATGACGCAGAGTTTCAGTTATATACAGTATTAGGAAAAGATACAAATGTATTTAGTATAAATAATTTTTATCTTAAAAATGATAAAAAGAAACAACATATTGGTATTTCTGGTAAAATTTTTAAAACTAATGAGAATATAAAATTAACAGAGGAAGAAGAAAAACGTATAGAGTCTGCAAATCAAGTAAGTATAGTTCTTAAAAATTTTGATATTTCAGAATTAAGCCCACTTACTGGTGGTCTGGATATTGAAGGGCGAATTGGAGGAAGCACT
>JAOZQN010000251.1 GCA_029932195.1 Bacteroidales bacterium
CACGTTGGAAAGAGTTGAATATTTAAAATTTGTCCAACTTTACGTGGGTAGCCAATTGTTAAAGAAAAAAATAACTTCGCTTAAATTGGCTAATTATTAATTTTAATTTGCCTTAGATTTAACCTGCATAATTCATAACCTTTTGTTATGAAAGTCTAAAATGTGCATCGATATTGGCAACCGCAAGGTTTTATATTTGAAAAAATAGCGAGCTATTTTGAAAAGATAAAAATTGAGGATTGTCAATAATGACGTGCAGTTTGGAGTTGCAATAGAAAGTTTATGAATTATGCAGGTTAAAGAAAGACATCACAATATTTGACATTAAACCAATTATTTTATTTCTTTTTTCAAAACCCAAACTTTTAACTGAGGTGCAACTCGTTGCAGTTTTTTTGTTGCATGATAAGTTCTGTTAAATTTGAGTATATTTGATAAAATTTTATCAAATTTAATATAAAAATTATAATAATAAATAGGGTGTTTTGTTAATTTTCCTAAATATTTTTGCATAAAAGTTATCATTGTAAAACAATAACTTTGGCTTACTATTTGAAAATTCAAATTAGAAATAAGTTTTTCAAAAGGCTCAACAGGGATTCCTCTTTCATTTTTTGTAAGACCATTTGCTCTTTGTTTTGTCCAGTCGCCCATAGATGTAATTGGCTCTCTCATAATAAAATAGCCTCCTGGTTTCAAGACTCTAAGAATTTCGGAGATTACAAAGGTTATATTTGGAATATGGTGCAAGACACCAAAAGAGGTAATTAAATCAAAATAATTATCAGAAAAATCAATTTTGCCACTAATACTCGGGTGTTTGTAGATAGGTTTTTTACCGTAAATTTCTTTAGAAACAAGTTGGTCGGAGGGTTCTAAAATATGCATATTTTCAATTCTATCTATAATTGGGATAAATTCGTGTCCCCATGCTGCACCAAAACCAAGAACATTCTCAAATTTTTGGACTTTTTTCAAATGATTAAAGGCATGTATTTTATTCAAATTATGATAACCGTAGAAATAATTTTCAAAATCATTGCTACCCAAGTTAGCATATCCTTCTTTTTCTTGCTCAAACCATTTTTCTATTTCATCTAAGGAAAAATTATCACCATAAATTTTTTTGCCTGAAAAATACTCCTCCATATTTTATTCTTTAGTATAAGTTAGAAAGGTTAGGTCGTTTTATTTATGAAATTGTTAAATTGCCTAATTCTTATGAAAAAAATCATAACAATTGAATAATTGTTTTTAGTATCTTAATCTTGAAATCGTTTTTTTTTACATAATATTATTCAAAACTTCATAATTTCAAAACTTCAAAACTTTTCCAGCTTGTCTGGGTTAGGTTAAGAAGAGTAAACATGCACGCTGTTTGCGGCAGATGGTAGATAATTTATTCCAAACCAACAAACTAATAGGACAATAAAAGCAATACTTAAAATCCAAAGTTGTGTATTTACTTTTTCTTTATGTGCATATCGGAAGTGCATGTAAACCATGTAGCTTATCCAAGTTAGTAATGCCCAAGTTTCTTTTGGATCCCAAGTCCAGTAATTTCCCCAAGCTTCTTTTGCCCATAAAGCACCAAAAATTAAGCCCATAGTAAGAAAAGCAAAACCAAGATATACTAAATTATCTGCAAGCTTAATATATTTTAGGTTAAACTTTATTTCTATTTTATCATTAAATTTCTTCAGGTATTTTTCGCTGAAATTACCAAAATTAGAACCTTCAATATATTTAAGAACCAAGCCATAAGTCGCTACAACAGAAGACATCGCAAGTAAAGCATAAGAAAAAATATAAACAATAACATGAGGCACAAACCAAGGACTTTGCAAGGCAGGCATTAGTGTTTTACTATGGATTTCTGGCTTCATTATATTTATAAGTAAAAATAAAACTGCCAAAAAGATACTATAGCTAATAAACCATTTATATCGCCATCGCAAATAAGTAACAAGTCCTACCAACGGCAAGAAAAACGAATACCATAATCTTGTCTCTCCGAGCGTGCGTAGCGGAGGACGTTCAAGTGTAATCCAGAGACTTATAATAAAAAGCAGGATTGTTAAAGTGCCAATTCCAATTAGAGAATTTGCAATTATATCTTTTATTTTTTCGTTCTTCTTTAGAGGAATAAGTAGCAATATAGCTCCAATTACCCAAGTAGTTAAAGCGGTATATGAAAATACAGGAAAATTTATCCAGCCCATTGTTTTTGTTGTTAAGTAGTTAGTTGCAAGTTGCAGGTTTCGCAAAGCGAAAGAACAAAAAATATTTTTTGAACAAATAGCAGAACCACGAAGCATAATTCACAATCGCTTTGCGGAACTTGTAACCTGCAACTTGAAATATTTTTATTTTTTATCTTTACCTATCCAGAAAATATAAACGGCACCAGCAAGTAGCATAAATAATCCAATATAAACTACTGGTAACCAGGGGTCACTAACGATTTGGAAAGTGCTTGAGTTAGACCACTTACCCATTTTTTCGTTGTAACCCGATTGATATATTTTCCAACCTTTATATTTTTTTGGTTTATTTACTTCTATAATTAAGTTTGTTTTATTTCCATTTTCATCGGTTACGTCTATATCAGACATATATTTTTTAATTTCTGGTTCAAGCATTACAAAATATTCGTTATCCGATAAGAATAGGTTTACCCTTGGCGAGATAATATTTCCGCAAGAAACCCAACCTTCAAATTTATCATCATTGTTTTTTTGTGTTGCAATTATGTATGCTGCTTGCACATTTCCAGGCTCTTCCGACTTCACAAACGATTGAGTCGCACTATCTATCCATGCGTTTTCGTAATATTCTTTAACCTCAATTAGCCAATTGTCAAATTCACCTTTGATATTGTCTTTAAATTGAAATGGAGTTTCGTTATTTTGGTGAACAACCTCCTCGTGTTGTGCATTATAATACACTAATTTAGGATTATACTCTTCTATTGAGAATTCATTTAGATTAAAATAAAAAGGAAGCGAGTATCTTTCGCCTGTCCAAGAGTAGGCTATATTTGTTGTGTTTTCAGAACCTTTGTTTGTGATAACAGCGAAGTCTTGCTTGTCGCTTGTGCCTGCAACGGCTGCAACTAACACTACATACAAGCCAAAATGATTAAGTAAAAATCCAAAATTTTTCTTATTGAAAGGGAAAGCACGCTTTGCGGTAACAAATCCGAGTGTTGTAAGAAATAACACCATACCTAAAAGGAATAGCCAACTATCAGTCATATTGGTAATGCCAAGTTTGTAGAGCAAAACCCATTTTCCTGAAAGTTCGGGAACGTTAAGATGTTGTAAAAGAGCTTCTTTGGTGTCAAACTGTGGAGTTAGTCCGAGTAGTGTAGATAAAAACAGCACATACAATATTGATACAATTGCTGCTGGCGAACTACCAATCCATTGAATTATTTTGTTGTCTTTTTCCGATATTTGCAAGAAAACAATTAGAGCTGTGTATATAACAATAGCTCCTAAGTTTACAGGAAAACGAGGGAAGGTGAATATAAAATCACCTGTAACAAGTTCAATAATAACACTTAGAATAAATATTACTACTGATATGATAAGTCCTTCTTTGTATTTCCAAGGGTGTGCAAATAGTTTTTTGCTTATTTTTTTGCTCACAATATTAGTCTTTTTATGGTTTTACGATTTTGGCAAAAGTATCTAATATTTTTTAAAATAAAAATAAAGTATTATAAAAAATAAATTAAGATAAAAAAGTCATTATTTTTTCACACTCTAATTCAAGATTCTATTTGCATTTACATTTTTTAACATTTTATTAACTGCCTTGTTATCATTTTAGTAGATGTAGAAAACATGAAATTCGGTTTTTTCGGAAACTTTTTTTTAAAAAAAGTTTTTAGTTTAAAAAGTTTTTCGCACGTTTGCAAAATGAAAAAACAAGAAGACATATTATTAAAAGTTACCGAACTTTACATGAAATTTGGTATCAAAAGCATAACAATGAACGATGTTGCCAAAGAACTTGGAATATCCAAAAAAACTCTTTATTTGTATGTTAAAGATAAGGAGGATTTAGTGCAACAAGTTGTTAGTTCTAAAATAGATAGTGTGTCAAAAAAAATCAAATTTATTTTTGAAAGCGATATAAATGCAATTGAAATAACACTTGCTGTTAGTCAGTTCATTTCTAATCACATGAAGACATACCCACCCACGGTAGAATACGATTTAAAAAAATATTATCCGCAAATTTACAAAGAGCAAAGTGAAATTAAACAAGCCAGAATGTATGATGCAGTTGTTGCTAATATGAAAAAAGGTATTAGTGAGGGGCTTTTTAGAAAAGATTTAATACCAGAAGTTATTGCTAAAATACAAATTCAAAGAATGGAGGCTTCAAAAGAAGATTTTTTAACAGGATTAGAACAATATTCAATAGACCAGCTTTTTAACGAAGTTATTACATATCATTTGCGAGGAATTTGTAGCCAAAAAGGAATAGATTTTTTGGAGAAAAAATAAAACGCTTAAAGATTGCTACGCAATGCTTTAAGGATTTGTTTTTTTCAATCAAAAATCCTTTAAGCGTCTGCAAGACCTTAAAGCGTTTTTGATTCTTACAATAAAAAGAATAATCTTTTCAATTTTACGTGGGTAGCCAAATGTATCAAGTGGAAACAAAAGTTTTTAATCAGGCGGTTAAAAGAAATATAAATAGATTTCCTATAAATTTTAGATTTCAATTAACAGAAGATGAATTAATCGACTTGAGGTCACAAACTGTGACCTCAACAGGAGATGAGTTAATCGACTTGAGTTCACAAACAGAAGCCGCAAGCAAACATGGAGGACGAAGATATTGGAGCATTATTATACTATAGTGAATTAGGTTTTCGGATAAACCCGACAGCGTCTGCAAGACCTGTCGGCGTTTAAGAATACTTAAAATCTGGAAACCTAATTCACTTAAGTATAAAAGATTTGGGCAAGAAATGGTTTACATTCTCTAAAATGAATATTGAAACAGTTGAAATTTTGAATAATGAGTCCCCTCCGACAAGTATCTTTTTGCCAAACTCTGCGTTAGATACAAATTTTAAAATACTCATTTACAGTAAGTAAACTCCGTTTTTAAAATTTGTATCTGCCTTGATTTTGACAAAAATACACTTATCGGAGCGGACACAATAATCTTAAAATTAGACAAACTAACTACTTAAATTTTAATACAAATATATATGAAATTAAAAAATATTTTAACACTTATAATTATAACATGTTCTTCGCAAATATTTGCACAAAGCGATACTGTTTTACAACTTTCTGTAAGTGAAGCACAAGAGTATGCAATGGAAAATAATATTGAAATAATAAATAAAGAATTTGACATTAAAAAAGCTAAGTGGAAAATTTGGGAAACTACCGCAATAGGACTTCCACAAGTGAATGGAAGTGTTGAATATCAGCAGTTTCCTGATATTCCAACTACACTTATGCCCAACTTTATTGCACCAGCAGTTGTGGGAACAAATATGCAATATTTTGGACTTACTCCAATTGCTCCAATCCCCGAATCTGGCGAAATGATTGAAATGCAGATGGGTAGCGAATATAATTTAAACTGGGGAGTAACTGCTACTCAACTACTTTTTAGTGGCGAATATTTTGTGGGATTGCAGGCTTCACGGATTTACAAAGAACTTTCCACTCAAAGTTTAGAAAAATCTGTAATAGATTTAAAATCAACGGTTAAACAAAGTTATTATCTTGTTTTAATAACCGAACAAAGCACAAATATTTTAGATGCTTCCTTTGCTAATATCGTGAAAATTAGAGAGGAAACAGAGGCTCTGCATAAAGCCGGACTAATAGAAAAATCACAATTAGACCAAATAAAATATACCGAACTAAGTTTACAAAATCAAATATCCTCAATGAAAAGACAAGTTGTTTTTACAAGAAGATTATTGAAATTTCAACTCGGAATAGACCTCAACGACTCAATTGTGCTTACCGAAAATTTGGAGCAAATAATTAACACACAAGATTTTAGCACTTATATTATTTCCGATTTCTCGGCACAGAGCAATATTGATTACAATATGGTTCAGACACAAGAAAATCTGACAAAATTGGATATGCGACGTAGTCAGAGTTCTATGTTGCCAACCGTTTCGGCTTTTTATTCTTATTCCGAAAAAGCTATGCGAGACGAGTTTAATTTTGCAGACACCGATGAGAACTGGTTTCCAACAAGTGTAATAGGTGTGAATGTGCAAATTCCAATTTGGGGAAGCGGGCAGCGATACGCTCAAATTCAGCAGAAAAAAATAGAACTGTATAAAGTTCAAAATCAGAAATCTAACTTGGAGCAAGCTTTAACAATTCAATATAGTGAAGCAAAAAATAAATATATAACTGCTTACGAAACAAATCTTAATAACAAGGAAAACATAAAGCTAACAAAAAGTATTTACAACGATACTCAAATAAAATATAAAAGCGGAGTAGCAAGTAGTTTGGAACTTACGCAGGCTCAAAATCAATACTTAAACGCAGAAGCACAGTATTTTAACTCACTTATGAATTTGCTAAACGAAAAAAATAACTTGGATAAATTGACTAATCAATAAAAAAAAACAGGCTGTTACTTTAAGTCGCAGCCTGAAAAACATTAACTTTGCAAAAAACAAAAATGATGAACAAAAATGATAAATTTATGAAGCAAAATCTTGCATCCATGTTTGGAGGAGGAGGAAATTATAACGCTCCAGAAGGATTTAGAAAAATATCTATGATAGATGCAATGATGAAATTAGGAGAGCCATCGATGAAATTGGCAAACGAAGTTACTGGAGATATTAATGTTGGTTTACAAATAACTCAATCTTTTTGGAACCATACCATGGTACGAGGAGAAACAGTAACAAAAGCACAGAAGAAGGAATTTAAAAATCAAACAATGGAGGCTTTACAAAAAGATTTAAAATTAAACGAACAAGAAGCAAAGGAGTTTTATGATAAATTGATTGAACGTAAAGAGCACTTATTTCCCAACGAAGTTCAAACTGGAGTTGGAATGGACGTATATATGCGTGTAGATAAACCAGCAGTTATAGAAAAATTTGATTACGAAAATTCTGGTTACAAAGATGCTCCCATTAAGATAACAGAAGAAAACAAAATACTTGTGGAAGATATAAAACAAATGGATAACTATATCAAAACAAAAACAGATTACGATGAATGGGAAGACCATTATTTTAATTTAGAAGAAGATTGCACTGAGCAATACGAAAAATGGTTGCAGGAAAAAGGGTTAAAAGAACATATACGAACTTTTTCTTATTTCGTTCCTATATATGTAAATTTCATATATAACTATGGGCATACAACTACCGTTCTGTTAAACAAAGTTACAAAAAAATATTACAACGAATTTTTTAAAAATTTTGTTATTCGTAAAACTACCGCCGAACCAGAACAATACGCTAAATGTCCTCCTGCTATAAAATATTTTTATATCTTTTTAAAAGAAATTGGTTATTTAGAATCAACAAAAAGGACACTAAATCAATTAAGCGTGCAAGAAGATAAATTTTTAAAAATTCTTAAAAAAAGAGGATAAGGAGGAGACAGGGAAGGAGTTAAAAAGTTGCAAGTATAAAGTTAAAAGTTCGTTCCACTTTTTGAAATTTTTTAAGTATTATTACTATACTTAAACTGTTGTGTAATAGTTTAATATGATTATATAAAATTGTTTTTTACTTAAAAAATGGAACGAACTTTAAACTTGATAATTTTAAACTTTTAACTCCTTATTTAACTCCTTAGGCTACGAGAATTACTTACACAAAAATTATTTGCGAATAATCTTAGTTGTATTACAGGAATTGATTTTTCAAAAACAAAATATCTGAAAAAAGACCCTAAAAAAGGAAAAATAAAAAGAAATATCGACCACATTTGCGTCCCTACTAAATGGATAGATAGTTTGGATAAACATGAAATAGGAGCATGGAATAATTTTGATGAACACGAAAAATACATGTCAGACCATATTGGTATCTATTTAGATTTTAGTTGCTTATAAAAAAAATAACACATTCATTTAAGAGTGTATTGAAGCAAAAAAAATAGATTAATTGATTAATCTGTAAATATATTTAATATAATTTAAAAAAATATGAATATTGGTGATAGTGTCAGAATAAAAGAAGGAATAATTTCTCCTGATTATGATAATTTAATAATTGGAGGCTGGGAAGGTAGAATAATGGATGTTGATAATGATATGATTACAATTGAATTAGATAGTATAACCCTATCTGAATTAAGAGAAGATTATATTATTAATAGTATGGAAGAAGTTGTTGAATGGAGTTTGATTTGCCTTGAAATTAATGAGGTTGATGTAGTAAAACCACGAGATAGTCAAAATGATGTTTTGCTTAAGCAGAATGAAATAAATATGCGTTATTTAGATGAGGAAGAAAAAAGAATTTTTGAAATATTGGGAAACACTGATAATTCAGTAAATAAAAACACATTACAAAAATATTATAAATATCTTAAAAAGAATTTTAAGTTACCCTGTATCTTAACAGGAATGGAGGATTTTGATTGGGAAGAGCCGTATGTAATAGGAGGTTGGGATGAAAAAGAATATGAAAAGTTGAAATTAACACATGCTTCTTATACAGATAAATTTGAGTTTATTAAATTTATTAATAAAATTAATGAAAGGAAAGGTATTGAAATAAAAGTAAAAAGATTGTCTGATAAAAAGAAATTTAACTTACCGCTTTGGGATTTGGAAGTTGTAGATAATAATTCGCCTAACTTTTTATTAGTTTCTGATTATTCATCTTGGATGACAAATTATCCAGAATAAAAAATATTTTTCAATAAATTTGAGCATAGTAAAAAACAAAAATTAAATAATCCAGATTTTAAACTGGTCGAATTCGACCAGTTTAAAAATGATATTGCAAAAACACAAATGAAATGAGTGTGTAACATATTGGGGGCTTTTGGTAGTTGGCTTTTAGCTTTTGGCTTCGCAAAGCGATAAAAAAT